>NZ_JBFPJH010000459.1:0-2271 GCF_040838255.1 Bacillus sp. C30
GTTATTAAGTAAATTAAGAGGTAGTACTCTATTTTATATTTGTGCCTTCTTATTAATAATCGGTGGTATCATTCAAGCTTTTTTTGTTCAATCGTTAGAAAGAAACAAAAGAGCTGTCCCTATAGGAACAGCTCTTCATTTAACCTGCCATTTTATTAATACTATCCTCCGGTGAGAACACAGAAATATGATGTACTTTACCAGTCGATTTTGGAATTACGAATTTCAATTCAAACTGGTCATTTACTTTATAAACATAAATTTTATCATTACCATTTTCTTTAACAGACGCTGGTTTTCCTAAAGCCTTTTCGATTTCTTGTAACGTAATCGATTTGAGCTCTGAATGGTAAGAGCGTACGTCAAAGACTTGTGATCCTTTATTAAAGCCAAATGCTACATTTTTACTTGTAAAAGTTGCATACATCCCGTTTCCTGCTTGCTCAGTCTTATCTGCCTTTCCCCATGCCTTCTCTATTTCTTCAATATCTCCTGTATGCGCTGCATATGGTACGTTAGGTACTTTACCTTCTTTCGCTTGCTCAAATAAATCTTTTACATGGTTAATTGATTTTTGATTAAGCACTGTATTTTTCGTATTAGACTCCGTTGAAGGTTTTACCGATTCTTGACCTTTTGGTTTTTCCACAGGTTCATTCTCTTTTTTGGGAGCAGTCTCTTCATTCTTTTTACTCTTTTCTGACGTATCGCTCTTTTTTTCCGTACTATTTTCTGATGTTGAATTAGTTTGCTTCTTTTCCTCAGCGTTAGTACATGCGGTTAAAGCCGCTACACACGTTAAAGTTAGGAAAAATATAAGTACTTTCATATATACTTTCATCATTTTCAGCCTCCCTCTTCAACATATTCACTTTTGTAACCATTCCATTACACTACTCTTCAAATTATTTTTGGTCCAAAAAGTAAGTGCTTCGCTTTCCCCGAAAGTATTCACAATATACTCCATATACGATGTTCCTAAAAAATAACCGAGTCGATTGTATCCGAAATAGTTCCCTCCGGATAGACGGAACCATTCTTTCTCTTTTTCAACTGTCCATCCTTCAACATAATCCTGTAAAAAACGTTTCTTAATGCGCTCTTCAATTTCTTTATAATATTGTAACGATGAATCACCATTACTACTATATGAATAGTAAACGGACTCACTTAAATCTTTAACTATTAGTTGTGATAAATAGGTCGCGACCCCCTTCACGATATAAACTTACCGGGGCATCATTCCATTCTGCTTTAGTCCAATCCATTCCACTCTCTTGTAATGCTACATTATGATATATATGTCCGATTTCATGAGCAACGATAACACGGAGGTGCTCCCTTACAGGAGATAATTTCTCAGCCGCAAAAAATGTATCCCCAATAATCTCCCTTTCCACAAATGCATTAGAACCAAATCCACCTACAAATATATGAAAAGTTACATCTATATTACTACCAAATTGAATGCGATAGTCCTTACTAACTTCTTGAATAATTGATGGTAAAATTTCTGAAATAATACGAATGTCTTCTAGTTTTGCAGGATACTTTTCAATCGCACTAGAGAGACGTTCTTCTGTCTTAGGACAGTGAAACTTAAAATACTCTTCGAATGCCTCTGGGTGCATATCATAATATTTGTTCAAGTCATGTAATCCTATATCATTGCTTTCCAAAAGCTTTAAAAAGCTTGGAATTGTATTGTTAATCATCTTATTCATCTCCTTATTTACACCTTCTCTCCTTACTCGTTATATCCTTTTTCTATAACTTAAAATACACTGTCACAAAGGCTCCTTTAAATGCAAAAAACCAGCAGGGAGTGAATAATCATTCCCTGCTGGTTTAATATTTTTGGGGTTTCCGAAATTTAATCAAACCATTTGTCGCCGTCAGAAATCCATTTGCTGTTATGTAAATCAAAGCATTCATCATAATCATGAAAACTAAAGTAAGACGGTAATTTAACGCTCGTACCACCTGCTTTATTCCAGCACATAGCAAACCATTCCACTATAGCTTTCGTTTCAATTTCAGATAATGCTTCATCGTTTTCTTCATAAAACTCCCAAAATTCGTCTGATTCGTCATCATGGAATTTATAATATTCTACATCATCTATCAAATCGTGACTACCAGAAAAGACACTGCTATCCTTTCCTTCATAAAAAACTTCATTTGCTCCTCTATCCATCGAAAACATGACAACGGACATTTCAAATGACTGAACAAAAGCTGTGAAATCTAATATATCTATCCCTTCATAAT
>NZ_JBFPJH010000460.1:0-2265 GCF_040838255.1 Bacillus sp. C30
CCTATATTGTATTGAGTGTATTACATGAAGTAGTACACTTAATACTCATCAGGAAGGAGACATTGCTCTTGCATATTCAACTTGATCCAAGAAGCAACACTCCGATATGGGAACAAATTGTTCAAAATATAAAAGAGCTCGTACTAAAAAATATGTTAGCTCCAAGTGATAAACTTCCTTCTGTACGCGAGCTTGCTTCTTTGCTCGTTATAAATCCAAATACAGTAAGTAAAGCTTATCAAGAATTAGAGCGACAAGGGATTATTGAAACATTACGAGGAAAAGGAACATTTGTAGCCCAATCGATTACCCCAACATTAGACGAAAGGAAAATCGCTATGGTTGAAAAGCAATTTCATCAATTATTACTAGAAGCCTCTTATCTTGGGATTACGAAAGATAAAATTCACGATTGGATAGATTCATACTATAAAGAGATTGGAGGAAATACAGATGTTGAAAGTGACAAACTTGAAGAAAACAATTGATAACCAAACGATTTTAGACGATGTTTCTTTCACATTACAAAAAGGTAGTATCGTCGGATTGCTCGGAAGAAATGGTGCAGGGAAAACAACTTTATTACGAACGATGGTCGGCATTTTAGACCCCGATGAAGGAACTGTTACATATGAGGATACAGATGTTCATAAGCATCCTGAAATTAAACAAAAAGTTGTATACGTTCCAGATTCTACTAACATATTAAACGGATATACAGTGAAGGAAATCGTAAAGTTTTATAAAGCAGTTTATACAGCAGTTGATGAACAATATTTTTATGAAATATTAGAACGTTTTAATTTACCAAACAAACGCATTCGTAGTTACTCAAAAGGAATGAAAGCACTGCTTGCGATCATTTTAGCTTTCGCTGCAAAAGCAGAATATGTCATTTTAGATGAACCGACAAACGGACTTGATCCTATCGTTAAAAGACAGATTCTACAATTTCTCGTTGAAGAAGTAGCAGAAAAAGAAATTACAATTTTCATCTCCACTCACCATTTAGATGAAGTTGAAAAAATTGCCAATACAATCATTATTTTAAAAGGACATACAGTAGATTCTATTACATCACTAGATGATGCAAAATCACGATTTGCTAAAGTACAAGTTGCTTATGAACGATTACTACCTCAAAAACTAGAAAACTTAAGCAATATTAAAATATTAAATCAAACAGGAAAAGTATATACAATCTTAATTGAGGGAAATGTGGCTACAACACTGGAGAAGTTTTATAAAGAGCAACCAATACTCATTGAAGAATTATCAATGTCACTTGAAGATGTCTTCGTTACGACACTTGAGGGGGATGGGTATGTTTCATAAGGCGTTATGGATGTGGAATTGGAAGCGCGGGAAATATGCTGTACTACTGTTCTTCTTTAGCACACTTTATATTTTATCTGTCGGATACTATAAAGCAGCCGAGCAACAACTTACTGAATATCACGATTTACAAGAAAAGGGAACGTACTATTATTTCTATTATTTTGGATTTGGGGAAAGTAATAGCTTTTGGTTAACTGTTCTTATCATTGCTTTAGCTTGTTTATTGATGGGATGGGAACGTAGTAACCAGTCTAATACTTTACTTATGACGATGCCATTTAAAAGAAAAGATATTTTTTTATCTAAATGGGCTTTTGGTTCATTTTGTATTGTAGGCTCATTACTTATAAATTGGATCCTTATCTATGTTATTTATAGAACGACAATTCATTTTGATTATCAATCATTTGGACCATTTCATCGATACTTTCTTTATGTAATTGTCTCTTATGTTGCAGTATATACAGCTGCATTATGTATCGGTACTTTTACTGGAAGCGTTGTTTCGCAAGTCGTTTTTTGTATTCCATGGCTTCTAATGGGGCTTACATTTATTCCATTAGTGTACACTTTTACAATAAACCATTTACATGCTACAGATACTAGAAATAACAACTTGTATGAACAACTTCATGAAATCAATCAAAAAACAAATATAGTTGCACCAATATATAATTATACGATTCGTTACCACTATGATCCAAAATCACGTAAGAAAGAAAACGATCCAACCACTTTAAGAGATCCGGCAAATCATACGTATTATTCAGCTAAGTCAGTGCTAGTTCCTATTTTCTATACGATGTTCTATTTACTACTTGGCACATATTTATATACACGATCGCCAAATGAAAACACTCAAAAAATATTTATTTTCCAAAAACATTTACGAATATGGATATGGGGGGGCAACCATTTATTTTGCAT
>NZ_JBFPJH010000045.1:0-21073 GCF_040838255.1 Bacillus sp. C30
ACTCAATAAAGTTGTAAGATTATAAATGGAAAATAAATGAAGGGGGTGTGCGTAATGATTGTAATCGTAAATGTAATGGGCTTAGCTCTGTTAAATGGCGGAAAACATTCATATCATTACGCAACCCGTGCGGATATATAGGACCTTTTTGTCTTATGAGAAGCGTACGTTGCGTATATCGTAACGTACGCTTTTATGCATTCTTTTGCATATCGTCAAGCGGCGGTATGCTTTTTTTTGTTTATCCCGCTATTTGCGGGCAGTAAGACTCCCGCCTCAAAATTCAGCTGGAGCAAAGAAGTTGGGACGGGAGTCGGGCTGCCCGTAAACGCCCGATTGGTGAAGGCTAATAATCAGTGGGGAATGAACAAAACCCCCACTGATTAAAGTTTCACTTTATTTTCCTTGTTACTATAAAAAATCAGAATTTGGAAGGTGGAAAAATGTGATGAAATTGTATGGCTTACGAAATGTAAATGTGATGGGTTTGGATAGCGGGTAAAGAAATGTGAATCAAACGGGAACGAGAAAGGGGAGGTTATATTGTTTTCAGTATTACTAAAGTTAAGCTGGTTTTTTAGAGAGCATTGGAAAAGGTATAGTATCGCAATTGGGGTACTTTTAATTGTAAACGTGATAGAGGTAATTCCTCCGAAAGTGTTAGGAATTACAATTGATAATATTAAAACGGGAGCCTTAACGAACGAGGCGATTATGCAATATATTTTTATTTTATTTGGGGTAACGATTGGTGGGTATGTGCTTACTTTCATTTGGCAGCACCAACTATTTGGCGGTGCGTTCGTACTTGAGAAAACGATGCGTTCAAAATTTATGGGGCATTTACTTAAGATGACACCGACGTTTTATCAAAAAAATCGTACTGGCGATTTAATGGCGAGAGCGACAAATGATTTAAAAGCAATCTCCATGACAGCTGGTTTTGGTATATTAACGCTCGTTGATTCTAGTCTATATATGCTTACAATCGTTTGTATGATGGGCTTTTCAATTAGTTGGCAGTTAACATTTGCTGCGCTTATACCGCTTCCGATTATGGCGTATGCGATGAATAGATACGGAAAGAAGTTGCATGAAAGATTTACAGTCGCGCAAGATGCGTTTGGGGATATGAACGATAAAGTACTTGAATCAATTGCGGGTGTACGCGTTATTCGTGCGTATGTACAGGAGAACGCTGATCAAGAAAAGTTTCATCATTTAGGAGATGACGTATACGAGAAAAATATGAGAGTAGCAAGAATCGATGCATTATTCCAGCCAACTGTAAAAATGCTCGTCGGTCTTAGTTATTTAATTGGTTTAGTGTACGGTGCATATCTCGTATTCCAATCAAAGGTGACACTTGGCGAGCTCGTTTCTTTTAACGTCTATTTAGGGATGATGATTTGGCCGATGTTTGCAATTGGTGAATTGATTAATGTTATGCAAAGAGGAAATGCGTCGCTCGACCGTGTAAATGAAACGTTAGCTTATGAACCAGATGTAAAGAATCCGAAAGATCCAAAGGTTGTACAAGAGCCAGATTACATTCAGTTTGATAATGTTACTTTTTCATATCCTTCATCAATTGAAACAAATTTAAAAAATGTTTCGTTCTCATTAAAACAAGGCGAGACACTTGGAGTTGTTGGGAAAACAGGAAGCGGGAAAACGACGCTCGTTCGTCAGTTTCTTCGTCAATATCCACTTGGAGAAGGGGATATTGCGGTTTCTGATGTGAAGCTAGATAAAATTACGAATGATAACGTACTTGGCTGGATTGGGTATGTACCTCAGGAACACATTTTGTTCTCAAAAACAGCGAAGGAAAATATTTTATTCGGAAATAGAGAAGCGACTGAAGAAGAACTTGAAAAAGCGATTGAAATAGCTGCGTTTAAAAAGGATTTAGAGTTTTTACCAGAAGGTTTAGAAACGCTCGTTGGAGAGAAAGGTGTTTCTTTATCAGGTGGGCAAAAGCAAAGGATTTCGATTGCGAGGGCTGTTATTCAAAATCCGGAAATTTTAATTTTGGACGATTCTTTATCAGCTGTTGATGCTCGTACTGAAGCAGCGATTATTGAAAATATACGAACAGAAAGAAGCGGGAAGACGACGATTATAACGACGCATCGTTTGTCAGCAGTACAGCATGCTGATTGGATTCTCGTTATGGATAACGGTGAGGTTATTGAAGAAGGTTCGCATGAAGCGCTCGTTCGAAATGGGGGCTGGTATGCAGAGCAGTTCGAAAGACAACAAGGTGAAAGTGAAAGTACGGATAGTGGGGTGAAAATATGAGTGTTTCAAAACGATTGTTTCAATACGCGATGAAAGTAAAAGGGCCGATTTTTGCAGCGATGGCGATGCTATTTGTTTTCGTTATTGCAGAACTCGCGGGTCCTTTCGTCGCAAAAACGATGATCGATGAGCATATCGCTGGAATAGAGAGACCCTGGTATGAAACAGAAAAGAGTGAGGATGCTGTTTCATATAATGGCGCCTTTTATAAGCGAAGTGATCGCTTTGAACAAGGTGAGCAAAAAGGGAAAGAAGTCCGAGTGATTCAAGTTGGTTTTCAGTACTATTTTGTACCGAATAAAATAACGCTTGAAGGAACTCGTTCTGTTAAGGGTGATGTGCTTACAGTACAAAGTGGTAAGGCAGTGCAAGTATATAAATCGAAAGCCTTAACGAAAGAAGAAGTATTTGCGTTTTATAAACCAGAAATAAATAGGTTATTACTACTTGGCGGTGGATATTTCGCTTTATTAGTAGTCGTATCATTATTTGCATACGGAAAGCAGTTCTTCTTACAGAAGGCGGCAAACAAAATTATTCAAATTATGAGGGAAGACGTCTTTTCCCATATTCAAACGTTGCCAATTCGTTATTTTGACCATTTACCAGCAGGGAAAATTGTATCGCGTGTAACGAATGATACAGAAGCGATTCGTGATTTATATGTAACAGTGCTTGCGACATTCGTCTCTAGTATCATCTATATTATCGGGATTTTCGCTGCGCTATTTTTACTTGATGTAAAACTGGCGGCACTATGCTTACTCATCATCCCAATTTTAATTGTTTGGGCGATTATGTATAGAAAGTATGCGTCTGTATACAATCATAAAATGCGTTCGCGTTTATCGGATATTAACGGAACAGTGAATGAATCAATTCAAGGGATGCCAATTATTCAAGCATTTCGTCAAGAGCGTGAAACGAAGAAGGAATTTGAAGAGTTAAATGGTGATTATTTTAAATATCAAAATAAAATTTTAAATTTAAATGCAGCAACTTCGCATAATTTAGTGTCTGTATTAAGAAACATCGCTTTTACAGGTGTAATTTGGTATTTCGGTGGTGCTTCATTAAGTGCTTCTGGCCTCCTTTCTCTAGGGGTACTGTATGCTTTCGTCGATTATTTAACGAGATTGTTCTCGCCAATTACGAACATGGTGAACCAACTTGCTAACTTAGAGCAATCGCGTGTTGCATCAGAGCGCGTCTTTGAATTGCTAGAGGAAAAGGGAGAGGCAGTAGAAGAAGAACGTATGCCTCGCTTAACCGGAAATGTGAAATTCGATAATGTTTCGTTTTCTTACAATGGAAAAGATGAAGTATTAAAAAATATTTCTTTTGAAGCGAAACAAGGGGAGACAGTGGCACTTGTCGGTCATACTGGATCAGGAAAAAGTTCCATTATGAATGTGCTCTTTCAGTTTTATGAATTTCAAAAAGGGAAGCTTACGATTGATGGTCACGATGTAACAGAGATGCCGAAACAAGCAACACGTGAACATATGGGAATTGTATTGCAAGATCCGTTTTTATTTAGCGGGACAGTGGCATCCAATGTAAGCTTAGAAAATGAAAAAATTTCAAAAGATCGCATCGTAAAGGCGTTACGTGATGTTGGTGCGGAAAGGTTTGCGAACAATATAGATGAAAAAATTACGGAGAAAGGAAGTACACTTTCAACCGGAGAACGTCAGCTTATATCGTTTGCTAGGGCACTTGCTTTTGATCCTGCTATTTTAATTTTAGATGAAGCGACTTCCAGTATTGATACAGAAACAGAAGCGATGATTCAACAAGCGCTGGAAGTTGTGAAGAAAGGACGAACGACGTTTATTATCGCTCATCGTCTTTCAACAATTAAGAGCGCTGATCAAATTATTGTGCTTGATAGAGGAACGATTTTGGAAAAAGGTTCCCATGATGAATTAATGAAAAAGCGCGGGCGTTATTACGATATGTATAAAACGCAAATGGAAGGAAACCAGAGCGCTTAATTTTTAAAAGAACTTGCGATTTTCGCAAGTTCTTTTTTGATTGGATTGTCCGCTCAGAAGTTAATATATTTCACCGGCTGAAAAACTTATAAATAAGTAAGTATTGTTTTACCTTTTTCTTTATAAATGCTATATTAAAAAATGTTACTTATTTTTTGTATGTAGCGTTATTTTTCCATTTTGTTTGATTATGAAGAAAAAGGTTAAACTAAATAAGAACATTTTCATTGAAAAATTGTTCGAAATTGCATACAATCAATATAGTTTTTAAATTCCTATCAGAATACTTGGAGGACTACTATCATGAAAAAATTATTTTCAGTGCTTGCAGTAACTACATTAGCGATTGGGATTGTAGCGGGCTGCGGTAAAGAAGAGAAAAAAGATACAGCTAATCAAGATGCATTACAGAAGATAAAACAAAGCGGTGAGCTTGTAATTGGTACAGAAGGTACATATCCACCATTTACGTTCCACGATACAAACGATAAATTAACTGGGTTTGACGTTGAATTAGCAGAAGAAGTTGCAAAACGTTTAGGTGTAAAGCCTGTATTTAAAGAAACACAATGGGATAGCTTACTTGCAGGAATAGATGCAAAACGTTTCGACATGGTTGCGAACGAAGTTGGTATTCGTGAAGATCGCCAAAAGAAATATGACTTCTCTAGTCCATATATTTCTTCTTCAGCAGCATTAGTTATTGCGAAAGATAAAGATAAACCTGCTACATTTACTGACGTAAAAGGATTAAAAGCAGCACAATCTTTAACAAGTAACTACGCAGATATTGCTAAGAAAAATGGTGCGGAAATCACAGGTGTAGAAGGATTTAGCCAAGCAGCAGAATTATTAAGTTCTGGCCGCGTTGATTTCACAATCAATGATAAATTATCAGTGTTAAACTATTTAGAAACGAAAAAAGATGCAAAAATTAAAATTGTAGATACAGAAAAAGAAGCGTCACAAAGTGGATTCTTATTCCGTAAAGGTAGCGACAAACTTGTACAAGAAGTAAATAAAGCGTTAGAAGATATGAAAAAAGATGGTACGTACGATAAAATAACGAAAAAATGGTTCGGTGAAAATGTATCTAAGTAGCGCATTGATGTCAGATCGATTGTCTACTTGGATAGATATTATGCAGACTTCCTTCGCGCCTATGCTGAAGGAAGCTGTCTTTACGACAATTCCGTTAACGCTTATTACATTTATTATCGGTATTATACTTGCGACGTTAACAGCGCTCGCACGTATTTCAGGTAGTCGTATTTTACAATGGATTGCTCGTATCTATGTATCTATCATTCGCGGAACGCCACTTCTTGTACAGTTATTTATTATTTTCTATGGTCTTCCAACTCTTAATATTGAGGTTGAGCCATATACAGCAGCAGTTATTGGATTTTCATTAAATGTAGGTGCATATGCATCTGAAATTATTCGTGCTTCTATCCTTTCAATCCCGAAAGGACAGTGGGAAGCAGCTTACACAATTGGGATGACATACCCGCAGGCATTAAAACGTGTTATTTTACCACAAGCAACACGCGTATCAATTCCGCCGCTTTCGAATACATTTATTAGTTTAGTGAAGGATACGTCATTAGCGTCGTTAATTTTAGTAACAGAAATGTTCCGAAAAGCGCAGGAAATTGCGGCAATGAACTATGAGTTTTTAATTGTTTATTTTGAAGCAGGTCTAATTTATTGGGTAATTTGCTTCTTATTATCTATCGTGCAACAAATATTAGAAAAACGTTCAGAACGTTATACTCTAAAATAACCCTTTCATAAAAGGAGTTTTTGTTTTTATGATTTCAATTCAACATTTACAAAAAAGTTTCGGAAATAATACCGTATTAAAACATATAGACTTATCAGTTGAGAAGGGCGAAGTGGTTGTTATTATCGGGCCATCTGGATCTGGTAAAACAACATTCTTGCGTTGTCTCAACGTGTTAGAAACGCCGAACGCTGGTAACATTCGCATCGGCAATAAAGAGCTCGATTTCTCTCAAAAAGTATCGAAGAAAGATATTGTAAATCTTCGTACGCAAACAGGTATGGTATTCCAACACCATAATCTATTTCCTCATTTAACAGCAATTCACAATGTAATGGAAGGGCTCGTTACAGTGAAAAAGATGGGGAAAGAAGAAGCGAAGAAAAAAGCAAACTATTTCCTTGAAAAAGTTGGTCTTGCGGATAAAGTAGACTTATATCCGTTCCAATTATCAGGTGGACAACAACAGCGCGTTGGAATCGCTCGTGCGCTTGCGATGGAGCCGGAAGTTTTACTATTTGATGAGCCAACGTCAGCACTTGATCCTGAGCTAGTTCAAGAAGTTTTAAAGGTTATGAAAGAACTTGCTAAAGAAGGAATGACGATGGTCATTGTAACGCATGAAATGCGCTTTGCTCATCAAATTGCGAACCGTGTTATTTTCATGGATGGCGGTGTCGTTGTCGAACAAGGTACACCGGAAGATGTATTTACAAATCCAAAAGAAGAACGAACGAAGAAGTTTTTACAAATGTTGCAATAAATTAAGGAAGGTCTCAAGGCATATGCCTTGAGACCTTTTTGCCATATATATTTATTTTTGGAATCCGCCAAGGCTTTGCTCAGCCATTGCAACTAGACGTTTTGTAATTTCTCCACCAACAGAACCGTTAGCGCGAGCCGTAGAATCTGCTCCTAATTGTACACCAAATTCTTGAGCGATTTCGTACTTCATTTGATCGATTGCTGCTGTTGCACCTGGTACTACTAATTGATTGTAAGAACTTTGGTTTGCCATAGGAATATATCCTCCTTAGAGTTATAAAAATTTTTTTGGTTGGACTAGCTGGATTTGAACCAGATTATCGCCCCGTTTGGCGCTAATCCATCGGTAATTAAGTTTGTACTCATAGTATGGATGTTACCTAGAAAGATATACAAAAAAATAATTTGTAAATTTTGTAAAAAATATTTCATCATTTCGTAAATTATGAAATAAGAGTAATCGTTGTATTTTTAAGAAAGAAGGCTAAACTAAGAGCGAAATCATATGCGTTTTTTTCTTTGTATAACCAGCTTGGCTTACTTAACTTATGATTTGTTAAAGTGAGACAAATTCCAGTTTAGTAAAATGAAATTTAAATTGGGAGCAACTACATAGTTCTGTTTTAACCCAGGATGGGGCAGAAAAAGGAACTGACCGCGTCTATGCACGGCTAGATGCTCTCTTTAATCTAAAAAAGAGGCTTTTAAACGAAAATGTAATTAAAGTGAGAAAAATTAAAGCTTAGTAAAATGAAAATTAAACTGCAACAACTGCATAGTTCTGTTTTAACCCAGGGTGGGGCAGAAAAAGGAACTGACCGCGTCTATGCACGGCTAGATGCTCTCTTCAATCTAAAAAAAGGGCTTTTTAATTGTTTTTAAACGATAACGTATGGAGGAATCATGATGGGAATTTGCCCGCTTTGCAACGCGCTAAAATCACAAACATATTCTTGTCAAAATTGCCAAGGTATACTCCAAGATTATGGGAAAACTGTAGATTACATAGACGATTACAGTGCATATATGGATCAAGAATTATTAAGTGGAGTAGACGGTTTAACACATAATAATTCACAGGAGTATTGCAATCATGTTTTTTATTGCGGAGTATGTAATGTGGAAACAGAAGTTGTAGTGAAGCTCATTTAAATAAAAAACTTCCACCTTATGAAGGAGGTGGAAGTTTTTGTTTTTGTATTTGTGAGTTAATCATAGGGGTAGGGATGTTTTCGGTATGTGACGAAGGATCTGATTTTATTTGTGACATTTTTTCTTTCGTGTCGCGCAAAGAGTGTTCAGTTAAATAGATGGCATATTCATAAAATAATTGGCGCGTAAGTTCACTTTGTTCTTTTAACTTTTCATCTTGGAATACAGTTCGCCCCGGTTTAGAATTTGCTTCAAATAGCCACGGGTTTTCCGTGGTGTCTAAACCAATGTCAAAACCAATTTCTCCAATGTTCCCGGTTACTTGCCCATCAAGTGCATAACTGATTTGTAAGGCTGTTTGTTTTAGTTTATTTTCAATTTGAACTTGCTTTGTTGAATCAGGAAATAGTTCCTGAAGTAATTTCGTATCACCGCCGCTATTTACATGAGTTGTTAAGCTACCTTTGCCGGCGATTTTTGCGACGATTGCACTGACTACCCAATTACCAAAATGGTTTTTATTTGTATGAATGCGAAAATCGACGGGTTGCCCTTCGAAGCGGAGCAGTGAGATACCTTGTTGTACGATAAACTTTTTTAAATCATGTCCTTTTAACACATGGTTAAGAAGGGCTTCTAATGATTGATACTTTCTTAGTTTGTTTTGTTCATTTTCACGATAACGACAATAGTAGCAATTATCAGTTTGAGAATAGAGTATTTGATGAATATTTCTTCCAAAGCTACCGTGTATTGGTTTCATATAAATGTACTTATACGTACCGAGAAGTCGTTCTACTTGTTCAAAATGTTGAAATACTTCTGTATTTGGTAAGAATGGTTTAATTGAATCTTCTTTCATTAAAAGTTGATGCACTTCCCATTTATTGAAAAATCCCGGATTAAACCACGGAATCGCATAGTTGCTTTCTAAACGTTTTTTTGCTCTTACGATAGGTTTGTAATTTTCTGCTTGCCGATTTGGTAATCGGTCGTAAATGACATTTGGTAAAGGGACTTTGTTTTTTACCCATTTTCCTTCTTGAAAGAAGTACCCTTCAATTGTTTCCTCTTCCCAGTTTATATGTTGAATGCCAAAGACAAATACAAATGGCTGCAATGTGAATGGTGGTGTTAATAACTCACTGAGAGAGATGGAACGACTTCCTAAAGGAGAATTAGAATCATCGTTAAAGCCAGTTGTGAAAATCCCGATTAATGGGCCGAAAACAATGGTTTGATTGTGTAAGAAGGCATGGATTGTTGCTGAATGCGGTAGTAAAAGATCGGCTGCAATCTGTTCGCCAATAATAATTTCTCGCGTGAATGAATAATGAATTTTAATATTCTCACATGTAATATAACGTAAGCCAAAGAAAAAGGATGTAATTGGTGGTGTAATAGAAAAAACGTAAGGTAAAGTAATACTATTTGGATGCTCATCTGAAATACTTAATGTATATATGTGCTCTTTCAACGGGGATTTCCTCCTTTCGTTATGGTGTAAATCGGCTAAACTTTAATGGACCATGAAAAATTTGTTCAGCCAGTTCGTCGTTGTACCTAGTATAAACATCGTAAGATGGCATCGTATTGACGTACATAAGCCAAATGGCACCTTTTTGATCCATAATGGTAGAAAGCTCTAGTTCAAATAATGAAGAATAGGACTGATCGAGTGTTTTAAACACTTCATTTACAACATCATGTAAAGCATCTTTTAATAATTGAACGCCAGTTGGAGAAAGTAAATATTTAATTTTAGAAAATGGATGTAACATAGAACGTTCTGTTGCTGAAAGTAAAAATTGTGCTGGGAATGAAGATTTTTGTATAAATTGACCGAGCACTTTCCAATTCTGTTCTTTATTTTTTTGCATAATGGTTCGAATATGAATCGGATATGATAGTTGATTTGGAGGTTGTAACATTGGATGAATCATATAACGGAATGAGTGTATGTTCGATTTGCACCATGATATAAATTCATCTGTTCGTTTGAATTGAGTAGAAGTACGGTGCTGTTTATTTATTGTATCGATATGAAATGTTTTATTTTTGTAAGTGGCCCGATATAGATTTTCATTGGAGTGTATATTGATTGGTCTTATAATAATATCTCTTGTTTCTAGTAGTAATTTAAAAATTCCTTGTACTGTTCCTTTTATTATTTTTGGTACGTAAGGGGAAAGACGTTTATTAGTAAGAAAAAGATTGTGCAAATCGCTTGGGTTAATAAGTGTGTTGTTTAAAAAAGTAGTGGAAGAACGTTTGTGTAATGAATGAATAATCGCATTTGCTTGTTGGAATTCCTCATCCTCTTTGAAATGACAACGATCATATATATATGAAGGAATGGGAAAGGTTTGATCTATCCAATTTCCTGTATCTGTATCGTAAATAAGACCAGAAACAAGATCTGTCTTTGAATCAATGCTAAACGGTGTGAATTGGGCAACGACGTTATGATAAAGACGAGCTCGCTTAGCGATTTCGGTGTAATACATTTGCTCGTGATGGAGTTGAGAAGTTAAAAGACCAAGAACCAACGAAATCACTCCTTTAGTAATAAGATGTTTGCATTATAGGCGAAGCTATATATTGCAAATACGTTTTTATACCATTATATTTTTGTCCGTATGATGATATGCTATAGTTTTGGAGAAGTGAAAGGTTGATTGTGATGAATATATGGTTAAATATGTTAATAACGACAGGGCTCGGGGCAATTATTGGAGGATACACAAATCATTTAGCGATAAAAATGTTATTTCGTCCTCATCGTCCTATTTATATTGGGAAGTTTCAGGTTCCATTTACGCCAGGGTTAATTCCGAAGCGCCGCGATGAGCTTGCTGTTCAATTAGGTAAAATGGTTGTAGACCATTTGTTAACACCAGAAGGAATCGGAAAAAAACTAACAAATAAAGAGTTTCAAACCAGTTTAATTCGCTGGGCACAAGTGGAAGTTGATAAAGTAATTACAAATGAACAGTCGTTACGGGATATGTTAGAAAAATGGAATTTAGAACATGTAGAAGAAGAGGCGACTCAAAAAATCGAACATGTTATTACAGAAAAAATTCATGTATTTTTAGCAGAGTACTATACATATACATGGGAACAGGCGTTACCTCATTCTGTTCATGAAAAAGTAGAGAATGCGATTCCGAATGTAGCATCTTTTATTTTAAAAAGAGGAATTAGCTTTTTGGAAAGTGAAGAAGGAAAGGAACGCCTTTCAAAAATGATTGATGACTTTTTCGCTTCCAGGGGAACGTTGCTTAACTTAGTTGGTATGTTTTTAGGGAATGTAAGTTTAGTTGATCGCGTGCAGCCGGAAGTCATTAAGTTTTTAGGACAAGATGGAACAGAGCGTCTGTTAACTGATGTACTGCAAAAAGAGTGGGAAAAGTTAAAAGGAAGAGACGTAAAAGAATTAGAAACGTTCGTAGAGAAAGAAATGATTGTGAACTCCATATTGTCAGCGGTTAAAGTAGAGGAAACTGTGAGTAGATTTTTAAATCAGTCTGTTCAGCAAGTATGTGAGCCAGTTCGAGAAACAATCGTTGAAAAAGTGGTCCCTAGCGCAGTAGAGAAAGGCTTGAAGTGGGGGACAGAAAATGTGGGAAGTATATTGGGAAATCTACAGCTTGCGGAAATTGTCCAGCAGGAAGTATCTACATTTTCAACAGAGAGACTAGAAGATCTCGTATTGTCCATTACAAAAAATGAGTTAAAAATGATTACATATTTAGGGGCGTTATTAGGAGGAACAATTGGATTTATTCAAGGGTTGTTACTCTTGTTCCTTAAGTAATAAAGATGGGTGCATAGAAATAAAAGTGAAATTTCTTCCCATCTCTTGCATAGTTTGATATGGTAGGAAGAGGTGCGTATGTAAATGCACTTAAAAGGCAGTGCGAGCGAAAAGCGCTAGCCTTCTAAAGGAGGAAAAATAAAATGACAAAAAACATTCATGATGTTGCATATGAATTACAAAAAACAATCGCTGAAAACGAAGATTTCCAAACACTAAAAGCAAGCTACGCAGCCGTACAAGGAGATGCAGAGTCAAAGAACTTATTCGAAGAGTTCCGCACGATGCAACTTGGCTTACAACAAAAAATGATGCAAGGCCAAGAAATCACTGAAGAAGACAACCAAAAAGCACAAGAAGTTGTAGCTCGCATTCAACAAGATGCAAAAATTACAAAGTTAATGGAAACTGAGCAACGTTTAAACATCGTTATCACTGACGTTAACAAAATCATCATGAAGCCACTTGAAGAATTATATAGCGCGCAACAAGCGTAATGATAGAAGACGCTCCTAGTATGGGGGCGTTTTTTTGTGTAGGAAATTTGATAGTCCTTCCACAAAAAAATCCCCTTCAAAATAGCCATTTGTTAGTGACTGTTTTGAAGGGGATATATGATGTATCTTTCAATTTCTCTTTTACATATATAATTACTTGTTGGAATACTCAGTTCTAATGTTTTTTTCTTTCAAAAACTTTTCAATTTCTTTTTGCTTTCTACCATTAACTTTCTCAAATCGTTTTGTAAAAGAAAAATCGGTCTTGAATAAGTTACCATCTTGATCTAGTTTGTCTAATTCTTGATCTAGTTCTACTGAAAGTGCCGTAGACGATGAAGTAAATTCATAGATTTTTTTCGAAGGCTTTTTGTAATCATCAGGTATAGTATTGTTATTAATAAAATTATGGAAATTCGCATCATTTCGTTTCGCTAGATCTATTAGTTTTTGTA
The DNA here is from genome assembly GCF_040838255.1 of Bacillus sp. C30. Lineage (NCBI taxonomy): Bacteria > Bacillati > Bacillota > Bacilli > Caryophanales > Bacillaceae > Bacillus > Bacillus sp. C30. The sequence continues at coordinate 12,777 of NZ_JBFPJH010000045.1, forward strand.
ATTTCTCTCGATCGGATTCAGTGACACTCTCGTCAGACATGCTTGAAGAAAGTGGAACGATGTTTTCAAATAACTCTCCGCTATAATCTAAATAACTTTTTATACTTTGTTTCATTTCATCTTCATTAATAGTTTCATTTTTCTTTGAGGAAGTGAATATAGTTTCTGGAATTTTAATCGTAACATCTTTAATAGATTGTACATCGTTTTCTTCGCTAGATTGTGCGCTGTTTGAACAAGCTGATAGAAATAAAAGGGCAAGCAACATGAGTGAATATAAAGTATGTTTCTTCATTTTAATCTCCTTTTTCATTCATTAGTATCTTTGTAAAACGGCTAAATTCCATTTTAAATACTTTACTAAAAGTGAGTATACATGTTTTATCATTTGGTAAGATATTACGGATATGAGTAAGCCGATGCAAAAAGCTATGAATACATTATAGACATTGGAATAACTGATTTGATGAAACCCGTTAAAAAATCCTAACCCTATTAATAAAATAGGTGAAATGATTAAGAATGGAGTGGCAATTATAAGTGCTAGAAGAATCGGTAATAGAAAGAGTAATAAGAAAAAGGCGATAATGATAAATATAAAGTTTAAAAAACTTAAGCTCATAACAGAAAATAGTGCGGTTATCATATTTTTGAAGCTTCGTTTATTGTCCGCGTTTTGTATTGCATAGGAAACATTAAGTTCTTTAGCAATAGTTTTAGGGTCTCCTAGTTTCCTAGAAATTTCTTCTTCAGATTTCCCATCCTGTTTAGCGCTGATAAAATGAGTTTCATACTCTGAAATAATATCTTTCTTTTCTAAACTAGGCATATTCCGCAGGGAAGAACTAAGTTGTTCCAAAAATTCACTTTTGTTCATAACAATCACTTTCCTTTATAAAATGATGAATTACAGCTGAGAATCCTATCTTTTGAAAAGGGGGATACGAATTATAAGGTGCGTTCCAATTATTGGGCATTCCAATATTTACAAATATATCATTTAGTAGTGTTCTTTGCAAGGTACTATAATCTTATTAATACTGTGATTAGATGGAATTTTTTCGTGCATTTTTAGAGGAGATATAAAAATATTATTTTAGGATAAACAAAGGGTTGTAAGCGTATTCCTTAGAGGTTGTCAAAAAACTGTCAAATTCATATCGTTGGAAAAATAATGCATTTGTAATATAATGATAAACAATACTTCACTACGTTAATTAACTAGGTGAAATTAAAAATCTTTATTACACACATTATGAAATAAAGGGATGATTAGTTTGAGTACAGGTGTAAAAGCAAACGACGTGAAAACAAAAACAAAAGGAGCAGATCTTGTTGTTGATTGTTTAATTAAACAGGGTGTTACACATGTTTTCGGTATTCCAGGAGCGAAGATTGACTCTGTATTTGATGTACTGCAAGAAAGAGGACCAGAGTTAATTGTTTGTCGTCATGAACAAAACGCAGCTTTTATGGCAGCTGCTATTGGTAGATTAACAGGGAAACCGGGCGTATGTCTTGTAACTTCAGGACCAGGGACATCAAATTTAGCGACAGGTCTTGTTACTGCGAATGCGGAGAGTGATCCCGTTGTTGCTTTAGCTGGTGCAGTTCCGCGTACAGATCGATTAAAACGTACGCATCAATCTATGGATAATGCTGCATTATTCGAACCAATCACTAAATATAGCGTAGAAGTCGAGCATCCTGATAATGTACCAGAAGCACTTACTAATGCATTTCGAAGTGCTACTTCTACAAATCCAGGAGCAACACTTGTAAGTCTTCCGCAAGACGTTATGACTGCGGAAATGACAGTAGAATCTATCGGTGCGCTTTCTAAGCCACAGCTTGGAATCGCTCCCACAAATGAAATTACATATGTAGTAGAAAAAATAAAATCAGCGAAATTACCAGTTATTTTACTCGGTATGAGAGCAAGCACCAATGAAGTAACGAAAGCAGTTCGTGAGTTAATTGCTGGTACAGAACTTCCTGTTGTTGAAACGTATCAAGCAGCTGGTGCAATTTCACGTGAGTTAGAAGATCATTTCTTCGGCCGCGTTGGATTATTCCGTAACCAACCAGGTGATATTTTACTAGAAGAAGCGGATTTTGTTTTATCTATCGGCTATGACCCAATTGAGTATGATCCGAAATTCTGGAATAAACTTGGCGATAGAACAATTATTCACCTTGATGATCACCAAGCAGATATCGATCATGATTACCAACCAGAGCGTGAATTAATTGGTGATATCGCTTTAACTGTAAATAGCATTGCGGAGAAATTACCGAAGCTTGTATTAAATACGAAATCAGAAGCAGTTTTAGAACGATTACGCTCGAAATTATCAGAGCAAGCAGAAGTTCCAAATCGTGCTTCAGAAGGTGTTACGCATCCACTTCAAGTCATTCGTACACTTCGTTCTTTAATTAGTGACGATACAACCGTTACATGTGACATCGGTTCCCATTCTATTTGGACGGCAAGATGCTTCCGTTCTTATGAACCACGTAGACTATTATTTAGTAACGGTATGCAAACGTTAGGTGTTGCACTTCCTTGGGCAATTGCCGCTACTTTAGTTGAGCCGGGTAAAAAAGTTGTTTCAGTGTCAGGTGATGGTGGTTTCTTATTCTCTTCGATGGAGTTAGAAACAGCGGTACGTTTAAATGCACCGGTTGTACATCTCGTTTGGAGAGACGGTACATATGATATGGTTGCGTTCCAACAAATGATGAAATACGGTAGAACATCAGCTACAGAGTTTGGCGATGTTGATCTTGTGAAATATGCAGAAAGTTTCGGAGCAATAGGTCTTCGTGTCAATACACCAGACGAATTAGAAGGTGTATTGAGAGAAGCGTTAGAAGCAGAAGGTCCTGTCATTATTGATATTCCAATTGACTACCGTGACAACATTAAATTAAGCGAAAAATTATTACCAAACCAATTAAACTGATGGGGGCATGAGTGAGATGACAGTTGCGCAATTAATTGATATTGATGCAAAAAGAACGAAAACGAATAATGAAGTATATCAAACATCTACAATGCTTGCGCTATTAGATGGTATATATGATGGTGTTATTAACTTTGAGGAATTGAAAGAACGTGGTGATTTCGGCATCGGCACATTTGATCAATTAGATGGTGAAATGATTGCATTTGATAATGAGTTTTATCATTTACGTTCAGATGGTTCAGCAGAAAAAGTAGACCTGGAAGAAACAACACCGTTTGCGACTGTAACGTTTTTTGAAAAAGAAATGAGTTATAAGGTAGAGCATCCGATGAATCGTGAAGAAGTGGAAGCGTTATTACATGAATTAATGCCAAGTAAAAACTTATTTTATGGTATTCGAATGGATGGAACGTTCCGTGAAGTAAGAACGAGAACTGTTCCAAGACAAGAAAAACCGTATACGCCGCTCGTTGAAGTGACGAAATCACAACCGATCTTTTCATTTAAAGATACAGAAGGTACGCTAGCTGGATTTTGGACACCAGATTACGCGCAAGGTATTGGTGTAGCTGGTTTCCACTTACATTACATTGATGATGAAAGAAGCGGTGGCGGACATGTTTTCGACTATGTTGTAGAAAACTGTACGATCCAAATTTGTCAAAAAGCTCATATGCATTTAGCGCTTCCTGAAACAGCTGATTTTATGGCAGCTGAATTATCAAGAGAAAACTTAGAGAATGATATTGCGACCGCGGAAGGTGCGGAGTAAAAAGGAATCGAAATTATGTATTCTCTATATAAAGAACCGAAGTCTTGTTCAGGCTTCGGTTTTTTTCATTGATTTGCAATCTTCGAGTGAAATTCCCCTATCCAATTTCACTGCACCGCCTCATTATGTTTCTTTTGTAAAATGAAAACTCAATTTTGAAGCAAAAGAAATATAAATTTCTCTCCAAACATATACATCAAAAGGATAGGGGGGATATGATGGAAAACTCCATTACTATTAGTTTATGCATGATTGTAAAAGATGAAGAACAAACTATATCAAAATGCTTAGAATCGGTTAAAAGTGTTGTGGATGAAATTATTATTGTAGATACAGGTTCAACAGATGCTACAAAAGAAATTGTGAAGAAGTACGACGCGAAAGTTTATGATTTTCAATGGATTGAAGATTTTTCAGCGGCACGAAATTTTGCGTTTTCTAAAGCTACAAAAGAATATATTCTTTGGCTAGACGCAGATGACATAATAGATACGGAAGATATAAAGAAATTGTTGCAGTTAAAACATACGTTAGATCGTAGTACGGATGCAGTATCTATGAAATATTATTTAACTTTTGATATAGAAGGAACTCCAACACATTCTTTAAGGAGATATCGATTAGTCAACAGAAGTAAAAATTTTCAATGGTATGGATTTGTTCATGAATATTTAGAGGTGTATGGAAATCTTATAAATAGTGACGTAGGGGTAAGTCATAAAAAAGAAAAAGCATATACTAATCGTAATTTGAAAATATATGAAAAACATCTTGAGAGTGGAAAAGAGTTTAGCCCCCGCGATGTGTACTATTATGCAAATGAATGTAAGGATCACAGATTATTTGATAAGGCTGTTAAGGGGTATTCTAAATTTTTAGATGAAGAAAAGGGTTGGGTTGAAGATAATATTCAAGCATGTTTAAAAAGAGCCGAATGTTATTTAGAATTGGGGGACTTAAAAAAATCTATACAGTCTTGTTTGCAATCATTTACGTATGACACGCCTAGAGGAGAACTTTGTTGCCACTTAGGACGTGTATTTTTGCAACAAGGGGAATATTCTAAAGCGATATATTGGTACCATGCAGCAATTGACGGGCCACGGCCAAAGGATTCTCCGTTTGTCCGAGAAGAGTGTCATACATGGTTGCCGCATATTCAACTATGTATTTGTTATGATCGAATAAAAGAATATGAAAAGGCAATTTATCATAACGAACAAGCTGCACAGTTCATACCTAATAATCCAAGCATTGAATATAATAGAAAATATTTTGATAGTTTATCGGAAAAATAATATTTAATAATACTAGATAATCATTTTGGCTGCTGAGAGGAGTTTGATTCATGCTCACAAGTATAATTATATTGACTCATAACCAATTACAATATACAAAAGAATGCATCCAAAGTATTAGAACTTATACAGTGGAACAAGAGTATGAGTTAATAGTTGTGGACAACGCGTCAACAGATGGTACTGTAGAATGGTTACAAAAACAATCGGATATTACGCTAGTGGAAAATGCGGAGAATATGGGTTTTCCAAAGGGATGCAATCAGGGAATTAAAGAGGCAAAAGGTGACAATATTCTATTATTGAATAATGATGTGGTCGTAACTGAAAATTGGCTAAGCAACTTAATTCGGTGTTTATATGAAAGTAAGGATGCTGGAGCGGTAGGGCCCGTAACTAATAATGCCGCTTACTATACTGCTATACAAACTTTTTATAAAGATATTGAAGGAATGCAGAGGTTTGCAACTTTATATAATCAAAGTGATAAAGGTAAATGGGAAAAACGTATGAAATTAATCGGATTCTGTATGCTTATAAAAAAATCAGTGCTAGATGAAGTTGGATTATTAGATGAACGATTTACACCGGGGAATTATGAAGATGATGATTTGTCACTAAGAATGTTTGAAAAAGGATATAAACTGTATTTATGTAAAGATACATTTATTCATCACTACGGAAGTGTCTCATGGAAAGAAGATAGTATGAAATTTTCTGTAGTTTTACATGCAAATAATATAAAATTGTATGAAAAATGGGGATTTTATGGTGAAAGTTTATACATTCATTATGATTTACTAGCAATTGTAGATCGATTTGCGCCTGATCAAGTGAATATTCTTCATATAGGAGCTGGATGTGGTGCAACTTTATTAGAAATGAAAAGGCGTTATCGAGCAGTTTCCATATTTGGAGCAGAAATTAATGAAAAAGCAGCAGCTCTTGCAAATAGGGTAGCTCCTACAACTTCTGCTGAGTATGACAAGTTACATGAGGTATTTATAGATGAAAAATTCCAGTACATCCTACTATCACATCCCATTGAGCCAGCGAAATTACCGCAGGTCATACAATCTATGTCACAACTTTTAACGCCAACAGGAACTTTCGTTCTGTCGAAATTCAATTTGGAAAATTATTATGCATTAGAAAAATAATGCTTTTAAGATTTTCTCTTTGGAGATGAACTGTATTTGGAAATGTTGGAGGAACAACGGTTTCTTTTATAGAAACAAAACCGAAATCCAATCCCGGATTTCGGCTTTTCGACGTGTGATGAATTACGAAAAAAGAGCTACCCTATAAGTTGGTTTCACTTACTTATAGGATAGCTTCTTTATTTTGAAACAAACGGATGCTTTTCATAATAAAACCGCCATGGGTAGTGAACGGCTTCTTCTGCGTAATCAATATTAATACGAGGGCCAGCTATTATGTTATGTGTGGATAATAAATGTTCTTCTTCCGGAACTAATTCAATATGTAACGTATCACTTTGTAATGATACCCCGCGCTCTTCTAAAGTGATTCCGAGCGCGCGGCATAGTTTTCCGGGGCCATTTGTTAAGTTTTTATACTGAGCTTTCATAATGTCGGTTTTGTTGTAGCGCGCTAGTTTCATGTCTTCGATTCCATCTACAGGTTCAAGAGCACGAATGAGAACTCCTTGCGGGGTGCCGATTGGTGCTGTAATTACGTTAAAGCAATGATACATGCCGTAAATTAAATATACGTAAGCATGTCCGGGTGCACCGAACATTACTTCTGTTCGATCTGTTCTTCTTCCGCCGTAACTATGAGCGGCCTTATCATCTGGACCTTTGTATGCTTCTACTTCTACAATAATTCCGCTCCGCTTTATGCCGTCTACAATATGAACGAGTTTATGTCCGAGTAACTTCTTTGCGACCACTAATGTATCGCCTTCATAAAAAGAAGGTGGTGCCTGCATTGTACTATCTCCTTTGCCAGTTGTATATGTATATAGTAAACCAAATTTTCAGTAGTAATTCTAACTCGTTCTATTTACTACATTTATTTCATAAATTATGGATAGAGTACAACAGCGAAGAGGGGGAGTGCGACATGATTTATCGCTTACTAGCTCTTAATATAGATGGGACACTACTATACAACAACGGAAAAATCGCAAAAGGGATACGAGAAACAATTGACTTTGTGAAAAGAAAAGATGTATACGTTACATTGTTTACGAATCGTAATTTTCAATCTGCTCATAAAATAGCGAAGGCGTTAAAATTAGATTCTATATTAGTTACGCATGGCGGTGCTTTCGTTTCAGCATCGTTAGATAAGCCGTTCGCTCAAAGGAGATTATCTGAAGAGAAAACCTTTAATATTGTGCAAGTGTTAGAGCATTTTGATTGTAATGTTCGCATTTCTCATGAACGATATTCAATTGGGAATCGTGAGAGAAATACACCAAACTTAATTGCGCGTACTGTATTATCAAGCGCAGATCCGTTATTTTATCCAGTTCAATTTGTAGATTCGCTAGGGGATGCACTGCGTGATCATCCAGTAGCTGCGCCAAAAATTGATATTGTTTTCCATACGAAAGGTGAAAAAGAAAGAGGGATGAATACGTTAAAAAAGGCATTTCAAGATGTAGAGTACGTCGAGTGTGATGAAAGACATATAGAAATTCTCCCTCAAAATGTATCAAAACTACGTGGTTTACAATTACTTGGGGAGCATTTAAATATTAACCTTAGTGAAATGGTTGCGATTGGAGATAGCGTAGAAGACTTAGAGGTAATTGAAAATGTTGGGCTTGGGGTAGCGATGGGGAACGCTCCTGTAGAATTAAAGCAAGCGGCGGACTGGATTACACGTTCTAATACTGAGAACGGCGTAGAGTACATGATTAAAGAGCATTTTCGTAAGCAATTCCCGCTTCCTTTTTTAAAGAATCATAAACATACACCGAAACGATGAAAGAAAAACGTAGCTTTTTGGCTACGTTTTTTTGTCGACTTTATTTGAAAAGTTTAAATCAATATTCCAATAAGAAATGAAAGCGTTTCAGGTGAGGAATTGTGTCTGTAATCCATACAATTCACTTGAATACTTTAGAAAACTGTTGTAGAGTGGATGATGTTGCCAAAATAGTTACACCACATGAAATATTCTTCGAGTTAATTTTATTGAGCTCCCGTACGTAAAAACACTTCGGCATGTTAGAACCTGTCTAAAATCTAGGGTATAATCTATGTAAAAAGGATGATTCCTATG
>NZ_JBFPJH010000461.1:0-2243 GCF_040838255.1 Bacillus sp. C30
TAACTAGCGTTATGTTATCAGGAGCCGGGGCAGTATTTGAAGAACAACTTCGTCTCCCGAGACAACTTGGTATTTTCATCACAGTCATCGCCTGCCTCATTATTGGGAGCCGGGGATTACAAGGTGTTTTTGAAGTGAATACACTTGTCGTACCTATTATGATGATTTTCATTATCGGACTTGCTATTACAACCTTTATTCATGGTACAACTCCTATTATTGACACCGTTCCTACAGAAAGTTGGAATATGAAATGGATTACTAGCCCTATTACATATGTTGCATTAAATCTGTCTCTCGCCCAAAGTGTTCTCGTCCCATTGGCCAGTGAAGTAAAAGATCGAAAAGCTATTTTATGGGGTGGTATTTTAGGCGGCGCGGGGCTTTGCTTTATTTTATTATGTAGCCATCTAGCAATATTATCAGTTGAACAATTTTATCAATATAACATCCCAATGGCTGAAGTTGTAAGAAGGTTTAATGCAACTTTCCATTTTTTCTTTGTTCTTATCATTTTTGGTGAAGTATTCACCACATTAGTTGGGAATATATTCGGAATGACAAAACAAATGCAATCCATTACCGGATGGAAAAGTAATAACATTATTTACTTCATATTACTAATTAGTTATTGCTTTAGTTTCATTGGATATAGTGAATTACTTCATATTCTATACCCTATTATCGGTTGGGTGAGCATCATTTTACTACCGATTATTGCCTTTAAACAACTTCAAAAAACATAAAAAAACATCCGTGTATACGGATGTTTTTCATCTTCATTCACAGTCTTCACATACTTCCCAGTACGGCCCCATTTCTACTGCAAGATATGGCTTTAATTGCAAACGAATCATTCGACTTGGCATGCGTTCCAATACGAATTGAATGCCGTCTTCCTCTTCATCCAACTCAACTTTTGAAATAGCAATTCTTTGCATAGTAGTAATAGGGCTTCCATCTTTATATAAAGTGATTTTCACCTCATCATACTCATTAAAATACAATTCAACATTCATTTGCTTTTTTAACATTTCATCAACAATTTCATAATTATCATTTTGTTCCTGGATTATATATTTCCAGCCGCCTCTATCTAATTTTATCGGAGCAGCTTGGAATAATGTCATCAAATCCTCGTATAGCATAAGATAACCCCTCTCTTACTAAAAACGATGAGTATTTTATATACCCTTTATCTCTATCACTATCCATGTTTATTGTACCATATATCACGAATCTTACTGCATTCATTTGCTTTATAAACACATACAAAACATATAGTATTTTCAGTTCACTCTCTATTCACTAATACGTCCTCTTACTGATAACTTATCCCTTTCCTTATTTCCTACACACTACTTATAACTCTTAAAAAACCACAAAAAAGAAGAGTAATTTATATCACTCTCCTCATAAGACTTTTCCTGTAGCTGCTAATGCTAACACTATAATTAAACTTGCAAATAATAGTGATACAATTAAACTAAAAATCGGTAATATTTTCTTTTCATTCTTCTTAAATAATAACCTTAAACTAAGAATGATATTTAATGGAACAAATATAAAATAAAAGTATTTAACGATTTGTAATGAGCTATTTGAAAGTGTTTTAAATACAAACACTTCAATTAAAAAAGCAACAAAGAATAAAATGCTTAACCAAAACGAGACATAGCTAAGCCAAGAATGTCTTTTCGTTCCCCAATACACTCCCATACTGATCTCCTTTAAACGTAGTCTATATTATATTAATTATACACCCGCTTAACAAATTCCTCTATTTTTCGACAAACATTAAATACATTGAACCTCTAATCCGTTTATCAGCTAAAAGACTGTCTCTAATAGCACTAATGCTATTTTGAGACAGCCTCCCCTTTTTATACTTTAAATCTTTCAATTAATACTTGTAACTCTTCAGCCATTTGAGATAGTGTACCAGCTGCAGAACCAATTTCCTCCATGGAAGCTAGCTGCTCCTCAGCTGACGCTGCAACACTTTGTGTACTCGTCGCATTATTTTGTGCCGTCATAGCAATTTGACCAACAGAAATAGATACTTCATTTGCACCTTTTGACATCCCATTAGCTGTTTCAACCATCGTTTTAATTTGGTCAGCAATTTCATTTGTAGATTGTAAAATTTCAGTGAAATTTTGTTTTGTTTCATTTGCAATAACAAGTCCAGATTGAACTTCTTCATTTACATTATTCATAGATTTTACTGTCTTACTCATATC
>NZ_JBFPJH010000462.1:0-2225 GCF_040838255.1 Bacillus sp. C30
CATAAAATATATACATACAAGCTTAGCCTGATCACTACATCATTAGTGAAAGTAGGATTCTATAGATTTTGGAGGAAGAGATATGAAAAAAAAGGTTCTCCTGTTTACAGATTTGGGGATTGATGATGCGTTTGCTATACTGTACACCTTTTTTCGTAAAGACATTCAACTTGTAGGAATTGTAGCCGATTATGGAAATGTATCCAGAGAAAATGTAATAAGAAATATTAACTATTTGAAGTACATTGCGGGAAAAGAAGAGATACCTGTATTCCTTGGTGCTTCTGTACCGCTGACAGGTATATTGATTCAGTATTTCCCTGAGGTACATGGAAAAGTCGGATTAGGACCTATCATTCCCCCTGAAATTTCATATCCAGTGTATCCTTTAAATGATATTTATCAAATTATAGAATCAAATTTAGAAGATCTTACAATTATCAATTTAGGAAGACTTTCTTCGCTAGCTACGACTTTTGTGTTGAATTTAGAAACAATGCGAAACGTAAGAGAATGTATTTGCATGGGGGGAGCTTTTTTCTATCCAGGTAACGTAACTGCTGTGGCTGAAGCTAACTTTTACTCAGACCCTTATGCAGCAAACTTAATTCTGCAGCATGCAAAGAACTTGACAATTATTCCTTTAAATGTGACTCAACATGCGATTGTTACACCCGAAATGGTCCAGCAAATCGATGCATTTCATCGGAATACACAGGATCTTGCAGGACTCATCATCAAACCTATGTTAGACTATTATTATAAATTCTACTCTAAGTCTAATCCTGGTATAAGTGGAAGCCCTATGCATGATTTTGTAACAGTGTGGTATTTGCTGAATCAAGAGGCTGTTGGCCTTTCAAGAGTACCCATTAAAGTAATTCCTGATCAAGGAGAAGGATTTGGTCAAAGTATTGCAGACTTTCATTTTGCTACTAATCCAGGCTATAAAACGCATAATGTAGCTTTTCAGCTTGATTATAAAAGATTCAAGAAGGATATTATGGAAACGTTTTTAAAGAAGAGAGTGTAACAGACTTTATTAACTTCAGATAATAGGGATTATGTGAATGAAATGCCACTTCACTTAACGTACAGGAATTCGACTTTTTTAGGTTAAAATTCGCTTAGCATATAAAACTTCCAAAATGTTGGCTGTATCCCATCACTATCAAGCTAACAAAACAAAATCCCCCTAAAATGAAAAAATCCGCTGACTTCTCAAAGTAATTAACTGTAGTGAAAGAAAATTTTTATTTTGGGGGTACATTAAAACTTTAGCTTGACGGGCAGGGGGTCTCGTCACATGCTTATCAAGCTAAGAAATTAGTTGTTCTCCAAAACGAAAAAATTAACTAAATCCCCATAAATAACTATAGGAAGATAAAAACACTGTAGCTTTCGAATAAAGTTTGATCAAAATTATGTAGTTGTTTGGTGATAATAAAATTGTTTCATTTATAATAAAATCATTTAAAAATTAATAGAGTTATTCAATTTATTCTGACGGTAATAATAAAGTAATTAAAAAGTGAAAATATTTGTTTGGAAAATACGGTTACTCATTTGCGATATTTACGTACCATGAAACAACTAATTACACTGTCTATAACTGAAATTCTCTTTGATTTCGAATGCTTTACAAACAAAAAAATAGCACGAATGTTCGTATGAAGGTATAATTATAAGTATCTTAAAATCAAAGGAGGTCTTGCCTTATGAGTCAAAGGATTTCCTACTATGATGTTGCACCTGATGGCATGAAAATTATGATGGATATGGAGAAGTACACTAAGAAATCTACAATTAATCGAATTACTAGAGAACTTATAAAGATTAGAGTCTCTCAAATTAACGGTTGTGCTTTCTGCATGGATATGCATACATCAGATGCCCGTAAGATAGGTGAAACCGAACAACGAATTTATTGCTTGAATGCTTGGAATGAATGTGATTTTTATACACCTGAAGAGAAAGTTGCTCTTGAACTATCTGAGCATATTACTCTAATTCCCACTAAAAGAGTTCCTGAAGACCTATATAAGCGAGTACGTGAACACTATGACGAGAAACAATATGTTGACCTTGTTCTGGTAATTAATCAAATCAACAGTTGGAATAGAATTTCTATTGCGATGGGAAATACAGCAACTAAAAAATAATTGCTCTCAACGAACGGTAAATAAGAATAAAATTAAAGATGTTTAAAAATCACAATACAATTG
>NZ_JBFPJH010000463.1:0-2217 GCF_040838255.1 Bacillus sp. C30
TCTATTTTTGCTTATGTAAGAACATATGGAGAAGAAAAGCTTCTGGTGATTGCAAACTTTACTGCAGATGAATGTGTATTTGAATTGCCTGAGGACATTATTTATAGTAAAGCAGAGTTATTAATACACAATTATGATGTAGAAAATGTATTGATAGAAAACATTACATTACGACCATATGAAGCAATGGTATTTAAATTGAAATAAGAAAAGCCTTATGCCACCCTGGCATAAGGCTTTTACTATTACCATTTTAAAATAGAGAATCCATACGGTGGAAGTGTAACTTGTAATACACTTGCTTCCGCTGAAAATTCTTCGTTTGTATAAATGTTAATTATTTTCTTCCTGGTAATATGAAGAGGGAGTGAAGTTGTAACTTCACTGTTAGTAGGATTTAAAACGAAAAAGATAGTTTCATCTTCATATGTTTTTGTATAAGAAATATAATTATGTTCATCATTTGCCTCAATGAATTGAAAAGTACCATTTCCTCCAAATGCTTTATGTTGTTTCCGTAATGAAATTAATGTTTGTATATGTGTAAATAAAAGAGTATCTTGTTCTTTTTCATCCCATATCATACATTTGCGGCAGTCAGGGTCCATGCCACCATTCATACCGATTTCATCGCCGTAATAAATACAAGGAGAACCGATGAAAGAAAGGTGAAATACATAGAGTAACTTTAACTTATTTTTATCCCCGTTACATGTTGCTAAAATTCTAGGTGTGTCATGACTGTCTAATAAATGAAATGCCGCTTCATTTACATTCATAGAGTAGGAATGTAGAGAATCGGTAATTTGTTTCATAAATTCACTTGCATGAATGGATTCGTTAGCAAAGTAAGAAAGTAGAGCGTTTGTAACAGGATAGCTCATTACAGCATCAAATTGGTCACCTTGTAGCCATGGGAGTGCATCGTGCCAAATTTCACCTAAAATATATACTTCAGGATTTAATGCTTTTATTTCACTTCGGAATTCTCTCCAAAAACTGTGATCGACTTCATTTGCTACATCAAGGCGCCAACCGTCTATATTGAATTCTCTTACCCAATAACGCCCTACTTCAAGTAAATATTCTTTTACATCTGGGTGTGCTGTATTTAATTTAGGCATATACGGTGTAAATGCGAAAGTATCATAATTAGGAAGTGGCTCGGTTATAATTGGAAATTCATGAATATGGAACCAATCTTTATAGGCGGAATTTTCACCTTGTTCCAGCACGTCTTGAAATTTATCAAAGAAGTACCCGCTATGATTAAAAACAGCGTCGAGCATTACTTTTATACCACGTTTATGACACGCTTCAATGAGTTCTTTGAAAGTTTCTTTCGTCCCAAATTGTGGATCGATTTCCATGTAATCAATTGTGTCATATTTATGATTCGAATGAGCTTTGAAAATAGGGGTGAAATAAATGCCAGAGATTCCAAGCTTCACAAGGTAATCAAGGTTTTGAATAATACCAGCAAAATCTCCGCCGAAAAAATTAGTTGGAGTTGGTTCGGTACTTCCCCAAGGAAGGGTGTTTGCCGGATTTAATGTGCTATCCCCGTTAGCGAATCGTTCCGGGAAAATTTGATACCATACTGTGTCTTTAATCCAGGATGGTGCTCTGAAAACGTCTTTTGCATGAATGAATGGAAAGCAGAAAAAGTTACCGACATCGTCATTTGGAATATTAGAAAAAAATCCTCTTTCTGTATAAATAAGAGTTTCTACGTCGTTTTTTAATTCGAATCCATAACGTAAGCGTTTAAATTTCGGTTTGATTGAAACGGACCAATAATCAAATAACTCAGTAGATCCAGTTTTTTTCATCGGTGTACTCGCTGTAATCCATTTCCCGTCCTGCCATTCGTAAGGGTCACCGTAGATGAGAGCGGCGCTGTGAACATCATCTCTTTTTGTGTGTATTCGGATGTGAATTGTTTTTTCGTCGTAAGCGTATGCATAATTATCTTTTGGCCTATGATAGATCGCTTCTTTAAGCATATAGAAAATCCCCCTTTAATATCTCTATACATATAGTTCCCGTAAATGAAATAATAAAGATTATGTTGCAAACGATTGCCTTCCACATAACTTTAATATTGCTTATAAGAGTAGTATTCATTTTATGTAAAGTCAATGAATAAAGAGTGTGATAAGATTATTTTGAAAATTAATATTTGCAAAATGAATTAAAGGATGTATAATGATAGAC
>NZ_JBFPJH010000464.1:0-2213 GCF_040838255.1 Bacillus sp. C30
TTTATTAACAAGACCCTTTTAAGAACAAATTTAGATATTTTAGAAAGACAACTTTCATTAGTTCTTTATATATATAAAGGACTAATATATTCAACAATTCTATTCTTTATAGTTTCTTTTTCATACAAAAAGCTTCACTAAAATTTAGCAGGTGTACCTTGATGAAAATACATTTGCCATCTTCCTTCTCTAAATTTCCATATCGAACTACGTAACGAGTGTTGATTATTCATTTCATTGAATATTTGATAAGTAGTTAATGCTACATCTTTGGATAATGGATGTACTTCAAAATCACTCAAAGTCATTTTTACCACACCAATTCCACTTTTATCGATATCCTCATTTTTATATAAAACTTTACCAGAACTCCCAAACTCAAAAAAATCAGCGGCAAGTATCTTTTTAAGCTCCTTTTGAGATGTGCGAACCCCTGGTTTAAGTAATCGTTCCTCTAGCTGATATAAACACTCTCTTAATGAAGATAAACCTTCCATTAGTACACTCCTCCGCCCATAATTACCCGAATGTTACAACTTTTCATTCTGCACTACACAATTATTCTGTATGTTTTTGCTAGTTCTGCAGCTCTATCCATTCATCACGCAATATCCCCATAATCATACGATCAAAACACTTCCCATCCCTTTGAACCGCTTCTCTCATACACCCTTCCATCTGAAAACCCATCTTTTTATACAACGCAATGGCAGCTTTATTATACGAAATAACATCGAGGCCGATGCGGTGTAGATTCATTTCATAGAAAGCATACTTTAGAATAATATGTATCGCTTCTTTCCCATATCCCTTCCCTCTATCATTTGCCTCTCCTATACCAATTGCTAATAGACCTGTTCTGTTATTCCACTCTATGCCGTGAATTGCAACAAAACCAATTAAGCGCTCATCTTGAACTGTTCTTAACATGAAAGAAACACTATTCGATCTCCGTCCCTTTAATAGCCCATCACTCGCTATTTCATGTAACGATTGCGGGAATGCCAAGTCTGTATCTACATTTCTTAAGTACTCACTATCCTCTTGCCACATAGCCATTACTTCAGCATCTGCTTCTCTAACAGCTGATAATTTAATAGTTTTATTTTGAAAAAGATTCATCGTCATCTAAAACTCCCCCTTTTTTAAATAGCGGGGACAATAATTCTAGCCTATTTATCCCCTTGTTCCATAAACTGTTTTTTTAACGGGATACTTACAATAAGCGCTGACATTGGCACATCTCCCTTGCATTGAATTAACTTCATTGTATAATTTTTCATTTATTCTAACAATAACAACAATAAAAAGACCCTCCAAATTTAGAGGGCCTTTCCTAATAGCAAAACTGTATTATTTCGTAAACATTTTCTCTGCTTCATCCATTGCCATTTTGTTACCTAAAGCAGAATAGTCAAGCCATGGTTGATCATTAATAATGTATACGTGCTTACCTTTAACAGCTTTTAAGTCTTTCCAAATTGGTGTTTCTTGCAGTTGTTTAAATGCTGCTTTTGCTTTATCGTCTCTGTTTACGACAACGAAAATAGCATCCGCATCAAAGTCAGGTAATACTTCTTGTGAAATTACTTCGAAAGGACGGTTTCCATCAATTTTCTCTACACCATTTGCAGGTTGTAATCCTAAGTCTTGGAATAAAATTGGTCCCATCGGTCTTTTCGTACTAAACACACGTAATTCTTTTGCAGTAACACGAATTGCCATTACTTTTTCGTTAGTACCTAACTCTTTATCTATTAAACTTTTTACTCGTTTTGATTGCTCTTCATAGTCTTGAATATATTTATCTGCTTCTTTCTCACGGTTTACAAGCTTACCTACTTCTTTTAAATGATCTCTCCACGTACCTTCATCTAAATTAAAAGTATGTGTTTTTGCAATTTTTTCGTATTTCGCTAAATCTTTGCCAGCATATTTTTCATCCACATAAATTTCAGATGGCTTTAATTGTAGTAATGCTTCCATATTCGGATCTGTTACAACGCCCAGTTTTTTCGTATCTTTCAGCTGTTCTTTCACGTGAGGTAAGAAATCTTTTAAATCTCCACCAATTACAGAACCTACCGGTGTAATTCCTAATGCAAGTAAGTTATTCGTTAAATGAATAGACATAGAAGCAATTTTTGGATCATTACTTTTTTCAGTTTTTTTAGTTGCCTCTTCACTAGATTTCGTTTGACCACATGCTGATA
>NZ_JBFPJH010000465.1:0-2185 GCF_040838255.1 Bacillus sp. C30
CGTAATTACAATTTTCCCTCTAGTATGCTGACTTTCACTCAAAATATGAGCTTCTCTAACGCCTTTTTCATTAAACGGCACAACTTTACTAATGATTGGTTTGATTTTTTCAGCTTGGATCAAACTAGTTAATTCGTCTAATTGCTTTCCACTTGGTTTTAACCATAAAAATCCTGATCTTATACCCTTTACTTCATGAAGTGGTTCATGAACGATAGAAACTAGAACACCACCAGATTTAATAATTTGAAAACTTTTTTCTTGTACTTCTCCGCCGATTGTATCTAACACAATATCATAATCTGATAGTAGCTCTTCAAATTTATCTTTTTTATAATCAATAACAAGGTCAGCACCTAAAGACTTTAAAAACTCTTCATTTTTACTACTTGCAGTTGTTGCGACAAAAGCCCCAAATGATTTTGCGATTTGAATTGCAAAACTCCCTACTCCGCCCGCTCCAGCATGAATTAATACTCGGTCATTTTCTTTTATTTGTGCATAATCGACAAGACTTTGCCAAGCTGTAAGTCCTGCAAGAGGTATAGATGCTGCTTCTTCAAAATTAAGATTATTAGGCATTTGCGCTACTAAATTTGATTTCACTGTAATGTATTCAGAATAAGAACCTTTCCCTGTATTTTCAGGTTTCGTAAACACTTTATCTCCTATTTTAAAATGATTCACATCTTCTCCAACTTCTTCAACTATTCCAGCAACATCTAATCCTAATGTAATTGGAAATGAAAATCGCAACTTTTCTTGTAAGTCTCCCTTTCTTATTTTCCAATCAACAGGATTGACAGATGTTGCGTGTATACGTATTAATACTTCATTACATTTAACAACTGGTTTAGGAACTTGTCTTTCTTGTAATGCTTCAACACTACCATATTGATTAATAACAATTGCTTTCATTTCCTCTCCTCCTTGTTGTTTATTGTAATAACAAACAATTATTTTTCAAAATTTTCCGCCTTGGATGACAATAAATATGTTAGGAGGTGATATTTATGCTACTCTACTAATTAAGCATCATGAGTGCAAAAAACATTTATTTCACTTAAATACAATCTAATTTACGCCTAAGAAACACCCAAAGTTATATTTCTCTTTATTTATTAATGACCTTTAAATGAAACGGAGAGTGTGCTATGAGTGAACAAGTTTTCAAAGTAAACGGTATTGATATATGTACAGAAAGCTTTGGAAATCCTAATAACCCAGCAATATTATTAATTATGGGAGCTACGTGTTCAATGGTTTATTGGGATGAAGAATTTTGTGAAAGGTTGGCTAGCACAGGAAGGTTTGTCATTCGCTATGATAACCGTGATGTTGGGCGTTCTGTTACATATGAGCCTGGGACTTCCAATTACACTGTAGCAGATATGGCTGAAGATGCAATCGGAGTACTCGATGCGTATCATATTGACAAGGCACACCTTTTTGGCATGTCATTAGGAGGTATGATTGCTCAAATTGCTGCAGTAAAACACCCAGAAAGAATTTTGACCTTAACATTACTAGCAACAAGCGTTATTGGATCTGATAACAATACTCGTGATTTGCCTCCAATGGATGAAAGAATTTTGACACATCATGCTAATGGTGCAAATTTAGATTGGACAAATAAAGATGTTATAGCGAAATATTTAATTACAGGATCACGTCTACTCTGTGGATCAAAGCGTATATTTGATGAAGCAAGAACTTTAAAACAAGTAAAGCAAGAAATAGAACGTGCTAACAATCTATTAAGTATGTTTAATCACGCCCTCCTTACAGGTGATGATTCTTATGAAGGTATACTAAAGTCGTTACTAGTACCTACTTTAGTAATTCATGGTACGGACGATACAGCTCTTCCACTTGAACATGGACTCGCACTTATTGATGAAATTCCGAACTCAAAGCTATTATCCCTTGAAGGTACAGGGCACGAGATTCATCCCGATGACTGGGATAAAATTATTAAAGCAGTTTCAGAACATATATCCTGTATAAGATAAGAACAACTATTAGAAGGGGTACAAATTGTTTTGCCCCTTCTATTTATCCCGCATTAACGGGCAGTAAAACTCCCACCTCAAAATTCAGCTGAAGCAAAGAAATTAGGTGGGAGATAAACTGCCCGTAAACGCCCGATTGGTTCAACTAATAATCAGTGGGGGATGAACAAAAC
>NZ_JBFPJH010000046.1:0-20360 GCF_040838255.1 Bacillus sp. C30
AATATATTCTAATTATTATTTTTTCTTCTATAATATTAAAAAAACAGGAGATAGCTCCCCTGTTTTTCATGAAACATGAAATGTATTTGCTTTATTCAATATTTCTTTCGCATCTATAGATAATAAAGAAAGTGTATTTTCTCCTTCAAATGCTACACAATCTTTCACAATATGAAATCCAAGTGCATAGCCAAGCATTTTCGGATACGAGTGCAGTCCATTTAATAAAACATCATGCTCCCTCGTACCTCTCTTTACGCCTATTCGTTCTTGTATTGAATTCCTCCAATAATAAATAGCATCTTCTTTTGAAATGTAAGTAGTCCACGGTGCACATCTTTTTTCTGTATACCTTTCATACACAGCTTGCTCAGCTAACCCTTCCATAATCATCGTATCAAGTAATGTATACTCTGTTTCTTTCGTCTCAATTTGATGTAACCTACATATATGATGGTATTCATGTGTTAATAAAGCTTTTAGTTCCTCTACTGAATTACGTCCACATACGAATAAGAAAATAACGTGACGCATAGATAAGCCAGCCTTCCCGTTATATTCCTCTTGTACAGTTCGATTGTATGAATCTGATAATAAAATAAAGATAGGGACATCTGGACCTTTTAGCCAACCTTTCAATTTTTCATACTCCATGCTAAGTTCTTTCCAAATTTCTTTCTTCTCTAACTCTTTAATTTCCTGCTCCCCCCGCATTACTGGTCGATACATACCTTTAGAGATTAAAAAGCGATACAGCCTCTCTTTTGGCAATGGAATATACTTTGTAAATTTCTCACAAAGCTTCTCTGGACGTCCATAATACAGATGTAACCATTCTGCCGTTTCAACAACCCCCAACCTTCATCCCTCCTTTTCTTATATATATGCAAAAAAGAAAGGAACGTAAAAGTGATAAAAAATAAATAAGGTGTCTTTTCGTAATACTTTACGAAAAGACACCTTATTGTACATATTATTTATATGCTTTAAATACTAATACTGCGTTATGACCACCGAATCCTAATGAATTACTTAATACAGCTCGCACTTCTTGATGTCTCGCTGTATTTGGTACGTAATCTAAATCACATTCTGGATCTAGTGTTTCATAGTTAATCGTCGGAGGAATTACTCCGTCTGTAATTGATTTAATAGAGAAGATCGCTTCAACAGCACCAGCTGCTCCTAATAAATGACCTGTCATTGATTTCGTTGAGCTAATCGCTACTTTATATGCATGCTCACCGAAAGTTTCTTTAATTGCCATCGTTTCATACTTTTCATTTGCATCTGTACTTGTACCATGTGCATTAATGTAATCAATATCTTTTGGCTCTAGACCTGCATCAGCTAAAGCTTGACGCATCGCACGAACTCCGCCTTCACCGCCAGGAGCAGGCATTGTAATATGGAACGCATCACCAGTTGCACCATAACCAGCAATTTCCGCATAAATGTGAGCACCACGTGCTAATGCGTGCTCTAATTCTTCAAGAATAAGAATTCCTGATCCTTCACCCATTACGAAACCGCTACGATTTTTATCGAATGGGCGGCAAGCCGTTGCTGGATCTTCATTGAATGTTAATGCTTTCGCTGAGCTAAACCCAGCGAATGCCATACTTGTTAATGGCGCTTCTGCTCCGCCTGTTATCATCGCATCAGCATCACCGCGCTGGATTACTTTAAACGCATCACCAATTGAGTTTGCTCCAGATGCACAAGCTGTTACAGAGCAAGTATTAATTCCTTTCGCTCCTGTAGCGATTGACACTTGACCTGCTGCCATATCTGGAATCATCATTGGTACGAAGAATGGGCTCACGCGGCGCGGACCTTTTTCAGTAAAAATCTTAAATTGTTCTTCGTATGTTTCCATACCACCAATACCAGAACCAACCCATACACCAATGCGTGGTGCATTTTCTTCTGTAATTTCAAGCTTTGCATCCGCAACTGCCATTTTCGCTGCTGCTACTGCATATTGCGTAAAGCGGTCCATACGGCGCGCTTCTTTTTTATCTATATATTTTTCGACTTCAAAGTCGTTAATTTCTGCTGCTACTTTTGCAGGAATTTGTTCTGAATCTATTCTTGTAAGTCGTCCGATTCCGGATACACCGTTTTTAATGTTTTCCCAAGCTGTTTCAACATCTGTTCCGATCGGTGTAACAGCTCCTAGCCCTGTAATTACGACCCTCTTTTTTTCCATACAAAATACACTCCTTTTTTTCTCTCAGTCCTTATTTACCCCAACGAAGAGCTACTGCTCCCCATGTTAACCCGCCGCCAAAACCGACTAGTATAATTAAATCACCATCTTGAATACGTCCATTTTGCAATTCCTCTACCATTGCAATTGGAATTGAAGAAGCCGATGTATTACCGAACTTTTCAATTGTCATACTCATTTTTTCTTTCGGTAAATTTAATCTTTCTCTTGCAGATTCCATAATACGAATATTCGCTTGATGTGGTACTAAGAAGTCCACATCCTCTTTCGTAAGTCCCGCTTTTTCTAACACGCGAAGACAGGAATCACCAAGTTGGCGAACAGCAAATTTAAAGACTTCTCTGCCGTTCATCATAACATACTCGTCTTGATAAAGATGCTTACCGCCACTTCCGTCCGCTCCTAATTCAAAAGAAAGTACACCTTTTCCTTCCGAAACAGCTCCCATTACGATAGCACCTGCTCCGTCTCCAAATAGTACTGCTGTATTTCGATCGTTCCAGTCTACAATTTTAGATAGTTTGTCACTACCAACTACTAATACATTTTTATAAGTTCCCGTTTGAATAAATTGCTGCGCTGTAATCATTCCGTACATAAAGCCAGCACACGCTGCACTTAAATCCATTGCGGCTGCGTGTTTTGCGCCAATTGCTTCTTGGATTACACAAGCTACTGCTGGGAATGCGCGATCTGGCGTTACTGTTGCCACTAAAATAAGATCGATATCCTCTCCGCTAATCCCGGCATCTTCAAGTGCTTTTTTAGAAGCCTCTACCGCCATATATGAAGTATCTATTGTATCATCGGCAATGCGTCTTTCTGCAATTCCCGTTCTCGTACGAATCCATTCATCAGATGTATCTACGATTTTCTCTAAATCGTGATTTGTGACTACTTTTTCTGGCACATATCTTCCGATCCCTAAAATGCCCACGTTCACATCGCAGCCCTCCGTTTTATATCAATTATTATGACTTGGTACTAATTTTAAAACATAAATGTACTTTTGTCTAGAATATATTTCAGCTAAAAAAATAAGACAGCGTATTACTAACTTTATTTTTCATTAAAAGAAACAGAAAAATCCCTATCCTTTCAAAAGATAAACTCCCCAATACTTTTGACCTTACTCCGCTCGAAACAAAAAAAGCCCTTACCGCTTCTATCCACAGCTCGAGCCTCTCTCCCATCAAAAAAGAAGGGGTTGGTTTTATTCTTTATCTGCTTTCCCTTCAAAACTAAGACCTTCTCCTCATAACCTTCCCCTTTAGCCTCATCATCCCTCTGGTTTCACTCCGCTCGAAACAAAAAAAGGCCCCAACCGCTTCTATCCACGGCTCGAGCCTCTCTCCCATCAAAAAAGAAGAGGTTGGTTTTATTCTTTATCTGCTTTCCCAAGCTCATATGCTTCGCCCATTACTTTCATCAATAGCTCTAACACCGGCTGTGCTTTCTCCATATCAAGTGCAATTCCATTAGAATCTAAAATTGCCTTTGCTTCTGGTAAATGCTTCATTGCGATTTGTAAAAATTGCATACTTTTTTCGTTCATGTAATCTCTTCCTCTCCATTAAAGCTTTTCAATCAATTATCCATACAATAGTGTAACACGCATGCTACCCTTCGTATAACTCTTTATATTTTTTCATATGTGCCAATTGTTTATTTAAACCGAATTCTACTGGTGTATTTTTTTGAATAGAAATAACCTCTACAGCTTCATCTCTTACTTCCACATTTTTGTTATTTACTTTATCATCTGCATGTAAAAGACTCATACCTTTTTCCCATAACTCTTCTTTTCCACTAAGTAAATTATATATACCGAGGTGTTTTACATTCATTCCATTTTCCCATAAATATTCACATACATCTTCAACGTAAAGTAAATCACTTCCTTTTTCTCCATTTATACAACGGCACTCTTTTTCATCAAGTTCTGATAAAATAAGCTGATGATACATCATAAACGACGGTTGCCACGGCCCATATAATGTAGGAACTCGATATGCACTATATTGTAATTCGCCTTTTTTCAACCCTTCTTCCACTTTCGAAAATAGATGTTTGTTTTCGGATTCTTCAGCGCTTCCTATTTCAATAGAAGAAATTAGATTTAACTTTACTTTATTTTTTTCACACATCCTTACGATTCGTTTTAAATATTGTAATATGACCCTTTCATTCCGAAATCCACTTTGCTGATTCGGCTCATACAAGCAAAAATAAATTGTATCGAAACTCTCTTCCTCTACCGATCGCCATCCGTCTTCATCCCTTATAGAATAGTACGTAAATAACGCATTCCGCCCAATCAACAATAATTTCTCTTCATTAATTTTTGTCATACTATCAAATTCATCAAAATCAAGACCATATACTTCTACTTCTTCTGCAATCATTTTATTCACAAGGTGATAACCTACAAACGTAAGTGCACCTATAATCAGCACGCGTTTCATACCACCAACCCTTTCCCCTTGAAACAAATAGCTCCTCATTTATGTATATGGGAGCTTCACAATTCTTCTTCATATTTTTTAAAGAAATCAGTCGTTTGTCTAACCATTTTATATTTCACATCTTGCAGATGGAATAAAACAGAAGTATCGCATTGATTGAATTGCCTCATTTTCTCGTATTTACGTAACAATTGTTTTCTTCCTCTTTTTTCCTGTGTTGAGACAAAAATTTTAACAGGTACACAAGACGGCAGAAGCGCAAATGATTTCTTATTTATTTTTGATTCTAATTCTTCTTCTTTGGAATCGTACGCCAAACTTAATTCCTTCACTAATCTTTTGTAAAAAAACTTATGCTCTTTCTCAAAATCCACATATTCTGGTAAATCTAAACACGGATTTAACATAACGACAGAACGTATACATTCAGGGTATTTGTTCATCATCTCCAGTGCTACAAGCGCTCCCATACCATCTGCCATAATGTGCATTTTCGCATTCAATGTCTCTTTTCTTAGAACGACATCATACAAACGTTTTGCAAGACGAACAGCTCGATCGTTCCCCCAATGCCTTCCGTATAAGTTAGATGAAAAGACCGTATAGCCTTTTTCAATAAGGCCCTGTAAAAAATAAGCTCTCCCTGCATGCTGTGTCCATAAACTTGTACCATTCTCAATAAAATAGTTATAATCTCCTAGGAGCATAACAGAAAATCCATTTGGCTTTTCCGGTAAATAAATTACACATGGTTCTTTTTCTAAGTAAAAAAAACGTTCCGTAATACTCATTTTTCCCCCGCCTTATTTTCTAAACGTATAAAAGTACTCTTTTATAATGTATGAACAGAATGCAAATTTGCGTTGAAAAATCTACAAATATTTTTCTATATTCTTTTTTCAATTGTGTTACAATAAGGACAGATTGAACGAATAGAGGTGTAAAATATGCGTTTCATTTGGGCATTAATTTGGTCGTTCGCGCTTGTACATATGATGAGCTACGTAATCGGCTCTATGACTGGCGGTACATACGATTTTAACCAAGCGTCTATTTTCTCAGTTGTTCTTGCGGTATTAGTATTAGCGATTGCAGCTGCGATTCCAAACGAGCCAGTAGAACAACACTAAAAAGAGTCCGGATTTTATCCGAACTCTTTTTTTACTTTACATGAACGACTAATTCGTTATTTTCTACATCAACCACTACGTGACTATTATCAGTAATCACTCCTGCAATTAATTCTCTCGCTAATTTCGTCTCAACTTGACGCTGTACGTATCGTTTTAACGGACGAGCTCCGTACAGCGGATCGAATCCAGCTTCTACAACAAATTCTTTTGCAGATTCCGTCAATTCTAATGATATGTGGCGATCTGCTAAACGCCCTTGTAATTCTTGTACAATCTTATCAACAATACCTTTAATTTCATTCCTTGTAAGAGGTTTGAATAAAATAATTTCATCGACACGGTTTAAGAATTCTGGTCGGAAATGTCCTCTTAATTGTCCCATTACAAGTTCTCTTGACTCTTCTTTAATAGAACCATCTTCTTCTAGCCCTTCTAATAAGTGAGCAGATCCAATATTTGAAGTCATAATAATAACCGTATTTTTAAAGTCTACTGTACGTCCTTGTGAATCTGTAATGCGGCCATCGTCTAACATTTGTAATAAAATGTTGAATACTTCTGGATGTGCTTTTTCGATTTCATCTAACAAAATAACAGAATATGGTTTACGTCTTACTGCTTCTGTTAATTGTCCACCTTCTTCATATCCAACATATCCAGGAGGCGCTCCAATTAAGCGTGACACTGCGTGTTTCTCCATATACTCAGACATATCGATACGAATCATTTGCTCTTCACTGTCAAATAATGTTTGCGCTAACGTTTTTGCAAGCTCAGTTTTACCAACACCTGTAGGGCCTAAGAAAATAAATGAACCAATTGGACGATTCGGATCTTTAATACCAGCGCGAGCACGAAGTACTGCGTCTGATACAAGGCTTACCGCTTCCTCTTGACCGATAACACGCTCTGATAAAATTTGTTCAAGACGTAATAATTTCTCACGTTCACCTTCAACGAGTTTTGCGACAGGAATACCAGTCCACCTTGAAACAATGTCTGCAATTTCTTCTTCACTTACTTCCTCGCGTAATAAACGATTCTCTTGTTTATTATGTGCACCCATCTCTTCCGCTTCTTTTAACTCTTTTTCGATAGCTGGAATTTTCCCGTGGCGAAGCTCAGCTGCTTTATTTAAATCGTAATTTCCTTCTGCTTCTTCTAACTCACGGCGCAAGCGCTCTAAATGTTCACGTAAGTCACGCACTTTATGAATGTCTTCTTTTTCTTTCTCCCATTTCGCTCTCATACTACTTGCAACTTCTTTTAAATCCGATAATTCACGTTGCAATGTTTTTAGGCGCTCTTGACTACCTAAGTCCTTTTCTTTCCCAAGAGCAGCTTCTTCAATTTCCAGCTGCATAATGCGGCGCGTTACTTCATCTAGTTCTGTTGGCATAGAATCAATTTCTGTTCGAATTGTTGCACAAGCTTCATCAACAAGATCAATTGCTTTATCGGGCAAGAAACGATCCGAAATATATCGATCTGATAAAACAGATGCCGCTACAATCGCGCGGTCATGAATATTTACACCGTGATAAATTTCAAAACGCTCTTTTAAACCACGTAAAATGGAAATTGTATCCTCAACAGTTGGCTCTTCTGCTAACACTTGTTGGAAACGTCTTTCTAACGCTGGATCTTTCTCAATATATTTACGGTATTCATCTAATGTCGTTGCCCCGATACAATGCAGTTCACCACGCGCTAGCATTGGTTTTAACATATTTCCCGCATCCATCGCTCCTTCTGTTTTACCAGCGCCGACGATTGTATGAAGTTCATCAATGAATAATAAAATGCGACCTTCACTCTTTTTAATTTCATTTAATACAGCTTGCAGACGTTCTTCAAACTCACCGCGGAATTTTGCTCCGGCCACAAGTGCACTCATATCTAAAGCGAAAATTGTTCTATCTTTTAATCCTTCTGGGACATCTTTTTTCACAATACGCTGCGCTAATCCTTCAACGATTGCTGTTTTACCAACACCTGGCTCTCCGATTAAAACGGGGTTATTTTTCGTTTTGCGTGAAAGAATGCGGATCACGCGGCTAATTTCACTATCTCTGCCAATTACAGGATCAATTTTCCCCGCTCTTACTTCAGCCACTAAATCACGGCCATATTTTTCTAACGCTTCATAAGTTGCTTCTGGATTTTGACTAGTCACTCTTTGATTCCCCCGAACTGTCATTAAAAACTGTAATAAGTTGTCTTTCGTAATATAAAATTTTGTAAATAATTGATTTATATCGCCTTTTTCTTCAGAAAAAGCAAGTAATACATGTTCGACTGAAATGTAATCATCTTGCAATTTCTCCGCTTCTTTTCCTGCTCTTACAAGCAGTTGTTGCAAAGCACCTGTTACATATAATTTCCCTGCCTCTGCCCCGCTTCCAGTTACAGAAGGCTTTTTCTTAATTAAACTTTCTACACCTTGCTTTAACGCTTCTATATCGACATTCATTTTTTGAAAAATACGTACCGTTAATCCGTCTTGTTGCTCTAATAACGTAAGCAATAGATGAACAGTATCTACTTCTTGATGATGATGAGATACCGCTAAAGATTGAGCACTCATAATCGCTTCCTGTGTTTTTGTTGTCATTTGATTTAAGTCCATCTTTACAGCCCTCCAAATATTTGACTTTCTTTGACCTTTGATTTGATTATACGCCAACTGACTTTTTTATACAATAATTTTGCTTATGTAGTTCAAACTTATTATTGGAAAAAGAAAAAAGTAACATTCATTTTCCTAATCAAAAAAGCCGCAATAACGATTGCGGCTTCTGTTACGGTTTTCTTTTATATGTCCACTGACGGTTATGATTTGCGTTCTCTGGAAACTTTTCACCGGCAGTTAATTGTACCATTTGCGGATTTTTCACCATACTTCCCGTTTCACCAATTTCTACGTAAATGCCATCATTTGGCGCTTTTTGCCCTGAACGAAACCTGCGATTTTGTCCCATTTCCATTCTCCTTCCATGACGTCTTGCCTCATTAGTATATCCATTTTAAAAGAAAGCTTTTCTGTCATGTTTAGGAAACAAGTACTACGGTTTACCCATGTACATATATATAATTACACAAGCTTAAGCAGGAATTATTGGCATATTTGTTGAAAAAAAAGAAACCAACCTACTTTAGGCCAGTTTCAAAGGAGAGTCAAACATATACGAGAAGATTACATGTTCATTATAAGTCGCATCATTCAAACAATGTAACCCTTTTCACAAATTGTACATAATGAAAGAAACATTGTTTGAACTTTCTAAAAAGATATTGACTTTCCCTAATTTCCAACGAGAAATAGTAGACACCACAGCGCTTCGCGACGTAAGATGGATATATAGTGAAACTTTCATCTACAGTAGTTTCACCCAGTCTAACCTCTTATTTCTGCATATTAAAAACGTAAATACAGATAGAATCAAAAAATTTATTATAAGAGGTGAAATTATGAACAAACAACATTTAATCGCATTAGACTTAGACGGAACTTTATTAACAGACAACAAAATAATTTCTCCCAGAACGAAAAACACAATTGCAAAAGCAAAAGAACAAGGACATATTGTCGTTATTTCAACAGGACGTCCATTCCGCGCTAGTTACGATTATTATAAAGAACTTAGCCTTAACACACCAATCGTAAACTTTAATGGAGCTTACGTGCATCACCCTCTTGATTCAAGTTGGGGAACACATCACTCTCCTCTTGAACTTTCAACAGCGCAAGAAATCGTCCGAGCTTGCTTTGATTTCGGCGTGAAAAATGTCTATGCTGAAGTCATCGATGATGTGTATGTCCGTGAAATTGATGAAGATAAAAAACATATTTTCGAATTCGGTTCTCCAAGGATTTTCACAGGAGATTTATTAAATATTTTAAACGACCATCCAACTTGCTTATTAATCGATGCACATGACGAGCATTCTGCTGCAATTCGCCAACATTTAACAGATATGCATGCTGAAGTCATCGACCATAGAAAATGGGGTGCGCCTTGGCCAATTATTGAAATTGTAAAAAGCGGATTAAATAAAGCTGTCGGATTACAAAAAATTTCAGGCCATTATAATATTCCTAAAGAGCGAATTATCGCTTTTGGTGATGAGGATAACGACTTTGAAATGATCGAATTTGCTGGTCATGGAATCGCAATGGGTAATGCAATTCCTGAATTAAAATCACTCGCAAATCATACGACATTAACGAATGAAGAAGATGGTATCGCTCTATATTTAGAAGAGGTTCTTGGATTGTAATCTAAAAATTCCCTGCTTATAGTTTCTCGCCAAACGCTCATACTATTATTAGACGCAAAAGTCAGCGCGTCAATTGTTTTCAGCTAAATAAAGGGGGTTTTTCGAATGGGTAAAAAGAACAAATCAAAACGTTTTATCCAGCAAGGAGCCGATGCTGTTATGAAGCATGATGCAAGATTCCCGTACAGAGGTACATTAGCTGAGGCAGAAAAAGCGAGAAGTAACTCTTCATTTGGAGGGGTTTAAATGGGGAATTTACTATTCCAACAAGCTAGAGACGCTGTTTCAAGTGCCGTTTCTTGTTCAAGTGGCGCTGAACAACAGGAACTCGTTTATAGAGCAAAAAACTCTTTGCACTCTGCTTATGCAAACTCTTCAACTGCTGAAAAAGTTCAGCTACGTGAAATGCAGGAGCAATTGCAAAACATTACGAATTCGCATTAAAAAAGGAGGACCAGCTTTGGTCCTCTTTAATCTTTTCTAAACAATCCAAACACACCGACCGTTTGCAGTATATTTGTAAATGCACCTGGGTCCACTTGTTTAATAACCCTCTCTAATTCGTACAACTCGTAACGAGTAATAACAATCATTAACATTTCTTTATTTTCATTTGTATAAGCACCTGTTGCTGGTATAGTTGTAATCCCCCTCACTAAGCGAGAGTGAATCGCTTTTCGCACATCTGCCCCGTTCTTTGTAACAATTAATGCCGTAATCTTCACATGACGGGTATGAATCGCATCAATAATTCTCGTTGATACATACAAAGTGACTAAAGTATATAATGCCTTTTCCCATCCATACACATAGCCAGCGGCGATAATGATAAGTGCATTAAAGAAGAAAAAATACGTGCCGATAGGCTTATCTTTTATTTTTGATAAAATCATGGCAATAATATCTAGACCACCTGTAGAAGCCCCCCACTTTAAAGCAACCCCTACCCCAATCGCTGAAATAATACCACCAAAAATCGCATTCAATATAATATCGTGCGAAACCGCTCTAACTGGGATAATTTCTAAAAACAAAGTCATAAATACAACGCAAAGAAAACTAAAAAATGTAAAGGCCTTCCCAACCTTTTTCCACGCTAAAATAACGACAGGAATATTAAACAAACTAAACAATACCCCCGTAGATATATGAATAGATAAAAAGTCACCTAATATTTGTGACAATAATTGAGACAATCCAGCAAAACCACTCGCATACACTTTCGCTGGTGTTAAAAATAAATTCATCCCAATCGCATTTAATAAACCCGCAATAATTACAACGACTAACTTCTTAATAAGTTCAGTATAATTCAGCTTCAAATCCATTTCTAATCCACCTTTAGTATTCATGAATGCACCGCTATACATAGTCTTTACGAAAAAGGAAATGATAAACATACAACGTTTAGAAATGGAGTTGATACATATGCCACATACTAGCGATAACGACAAAAAAGCACGCGACAATAATGCAAAGCGCACTCAAAAAAATGAACAAGAGCAAAAAAATATTCAGCAAGGAAAACGTGCATATTCTAAGAAAACCGATCACCTTTGATTACATCGTACATCAACGTTAATGTTGATGTACTTTTTTTACATTTTACAGGGAAAAAACATTAAAAATTCACTTCATGTTCACTTCTATATTCTACAATAGCGATAACATATTCGGATGAGGTGTTAGCATGAAAGGAAAAAGTACATTCATTATCACTGCACTAATAAGTATATTAATGCTATCTGCTTGCGGACAAAAAAATGACTCGGCCACAATCGCTACAACAACAAACTCAACCATTACGAAGAGCGATTTCGAAAAACAATTGAAAGATCGATACGGAAAAGACACGCTATACGAAATGGTAGCACAAGATGTTATTACTAAAAAATATAAAGTATCTGATGATGCAGTAGATAAAGAAGTAGAAAAAGCAAAAGATCAATATGGAGAACAATTCAAAGCAACACTAGAAAATAATCGTTTAAAAGATGAAGAAGATTTCAAAAATCAAATTAAATTCAAACTTGCATTGAATGAAGCGATTAAACAAAGCGTTACAGAAAAAGATGTGAAAGACCACTATAAACCAGAAATTAAAGCTAGTCACATTTTAGTAAGTAACGAAAATGAAGCGAAAGAGATAAAGAAGAAATTAGATACCGGCACTTCATTTGAAGAATTAGCAAAACAAGAATCTCAAGATTTAGCATCAAAAGATAATGGCGGAGACCTCGGATACTTCGGGGCAGGCAAAATGACACCTGAATTTGAAAAAGCTGCCTACAAATTAAAGCCCGGCCAAATTAGCAATCCCGTAAAATCACCAAACGGCTATCACATTATTAAACTAACTGATAAAAAAGATTTACAACCTTACGATAAAGTGAAAGACTCTATACGTAAAGACTTAGAAGAAGAACGTCTTGCCGACCCTTCCTTCGGTCAAAAATTATTACAAGATGAATTAAAAAAGGCGGATATTAAAATAAACGATAGTGACTTGAAAGATACATTTTCTCATCTTTTTGGGAAAGGGAACTAAAATAAAGCACGATCTTATTGAAAAAATAAGATCGTGCTTTTTTAATCTTCTATCAACATTTTTAACTTTTTCTTCAAGATTTTATAATCCCAAGTGATATGATCTAATTCTACCTCCATTTTAATCCGATGCTTATACCTCTTTCTCTAACAAGTTATATGCATTTCAAAATTAACCACGGATACCACAATACCTCTTCTGCCTCAATTTCCCCATCATCAATTAAATGGATAATCTGCTTTGCATCTTCATACTTATCAACAAGTGATAATTCATTTAATTGCTTACCAAAATCCTCTTGTAAATTATTATGAATAAAAGAATAAAAATTATTGTTACTAAAACCACATATATCAAATCCTAATATTTCATCGTTCTCAACATCAGCAGGTAATGCACTTTCGATAAAATCATATATAGAAACTTCAAAATCATTTTCTTCTCGCTCATTCATTAAGAAATCCGTCCGATACTCTTCTGAAAGATGCAAACTAATCATCTCTAAATTTTCTATCCCTTTTAAATAATTTCGCTTAAAGAATCTCGCATCTTCTAAATTTTTAAAAGCATTCGGCCACGAGAACTTTTCTTCTTCCATTAGTGTATCTAAAAAAGATTGTCCACTTTCATGTTCCTCTTTACTAATCTTCAACCTTCCATTTATCATCTGAGCAATAGGATCATTTTTATTTGAATTACACCAAGGGAAAAACCAATAATCCGGAAATGTAGGCCGAATCCCATTACATATTGTTAAAATCTTTTGTGATAGCCCCTCAATATTGCATTCTTTATAGATAAGTTCCCTATCGTAGGAAATTATGAGGTACCCTGAACTATAATATTTCATTTACATACCTCATTTCTTTTCAATCAAAATTAAATTCAAACTCTCTCTCATATAGATATAACTATCTATCCCTTCTATATTTTTTAAAATATTCCTCTTCCAATGATTCTCTTACTCCCTTTCTCCTTTTGTGCCGAACGTAAAAAGAACTACCTCCTCCCTAATAAACTTAGAGAAAAAATAGTTCTTTTTCATTTATCTTATTTCTTAAAGTAAGTCCAGCCTTCTTCTTGGTAAATCTTTTCTTCTTTCATCAGTTTACCAAGTGCGCGCTTAAAGGCAGCTTTACTCATATTGAAACGTTCTTTAATGTCTTCTGGGTTGCTCTTATCCCAAAACGGCATTGCTCCGCCTCGTTCTTCCATATATGCATAAAGTACTGCTGCATCATCTTCCATTCCTTCTTCTTTACGAGGAAGAAGTGAAATATTAATTGTACCGTCATCTTTTACGTCAATAATACGACCTGTTACGCGCTCACCGATGCGGACTTGTTCTTTTCTTTCTGTATGGTGTAAGAAAGCACGGAAATGCTCGTCAGTTAGTATGAATGAACCAACTTGAAGTGAGCGATACACACGTCCATTTACGTTTTTATTACGCATAGATGGCGTTGCATCTACGATAATTTCTTGCATATCACTGTCTCTTGCCGGAAGAGCAATTAAACGATCACGATTCGTTAATTTTAACGTACAATATAATTCGTCGCCTTCCTGAGGCCATACTGGCATATAAATTGGAAACTCATCAAGTGGAATTAGTATATCTTTCGATACACCAATATCAACAAATACACCTAAACTAGGAATAACTTCTACAACCTTTACCCAATTCCAATCATGCGTTGTAATAATTGGTTCCTTCATTGTTGCTGAAATACGATTTTGGTGATCAAGGTATAAGAATACATCAATCGTATCGCCTTCTGCAATTTCTCCAGCTAATTCGTTTTTATGTAGGAAGATTTCTTCCTCTTCGTTTCCAACCATATATCCGATTTCCGTTTCGCGTAAAACAGTTACCTGTTCAATCGATCCTAATTGCAAATACATATTTTTTAATTCCCTTCTATATATATAAAATTATCTTTTTTATCATTCCAAACAAAAGTTAATTATAACACGATTTTTCCTTTATTTGTCCAACTGCCCAAAATTCACTATAATTAAATAAAGACTGTATCTATAGGACTATATTCCCCTACGGATGATCCGTCAAAACACTTAAGTTGCAACACTCTATCTAATCGATGTATTTTCCGCTATACTTTAATATGTATATTACATAGCCTATTTAGGTGCATGAAAAGATAGAAATTTATTTGGAGGTGCTAACTATGGCAAAAGAGAGTTCTTTTGACATCGTTTCGAAAGTAGAATTACCTGAAGTAACAAACGCAATTAACATCGCATTAAAGGAAATCCAAAACCGATATGACTTTAAAGGTAGTAAAAGTGATATTAAATTAGAAAAAGAAGTACTTGTTTTAACTTCTGATGACGAGTTCAAATTAGACCAAGTAAAAGACGTTCTAATTTCTAAACTTGTAAAACGTAACGTTCCAATTAAAAACTTGGACTACGGAAAAGTTGAAACTGCATCTGGTAATACTGTTCGCCAACGTGCAACTCTGCAACAAGGTATCGATAAAGATAACGCGAAAAAAATTAACAACATCATTAAAGAAATGAAATTAAAAGTAAAAA
Organism: Bacillus sp. C30; assembly: GCF_040838255.1. Classification (NCBI taxonomy): domain Bacteria; kingdom Bacillati; phylum Bacillota; class Bacilli; order Caryophanales; family Bacillaceae; genus Bacillus; species Bacillus sp. C30. The sequence continues at coordinate 15,220 of NZ_JBFPJH010000046.1, forward strand.
CGCAAGTACAAGATGACCAAGTACGCGTAACAGCGAAAAGCCGTGATGACTTACAAGCAGTAATCGCAGCCGTTCGCAGCGTTGACTTACCAATCGACGTACAGTTCATTAACTATCGCTAAGAAAAAAAGATCCTCTATCTATACAGAGGATCTTTTCTTTTTAACCGCAATTAAAAAAGCAATAAATAATACGTTCACACCGACTATTAAGGAGATAAACAACCAATTCACACCTGTTTCTTCGCTAACTTTATACACATTCGACTCTTCGCGCTTTAAAACAAGATAAAACTTTCCGTTTTCTTCTCTTATAATTTCGTCTTCTAACAATCCTCTTAACTCTTGTTTTTCACCAATTGCACTTACAGGTAAGGAGACCTTTTGCGTTTCTTTCGTATTATTAATCGCTACTAGTGTTACTTCATCTTTATACTTTCTTTTTAGTATACTCATTCCATCCTTATCATATAGAAGTTCAAACGTACCACGTCGTAAAGATGGTCTCGCTTGTCTAAGTTCACCTAGCTTCGTTATGTGCTGCATAAACTTTTCATCAGATTTGAAGTCCATTAATCGTCTATTATCTGGAGCATCTCCCCCATCTAATGCGATTTCAGTTCCGTAATAAAAATTCGGTATCCCCGGGGATGTTAATAAGTAAGTGATCGCTAGTTTTAAACGAGACGGCGGGTAATACATATTTTCTTTTGCAATACGTGCAAATCGCTTTGTTTCTTGATTATCTAAAAACGTAGCGAATTCCTCTTCTTTTCCACTCACATCATATAAAGGTTTCACAGACATATCTGCTTTTGAAAATGACTCTACTATTTTTTTATAGTACTCATTATCTTCCTTTGTCATAATGTGAAAATCTTTCTTTACCTTCTGCAAATCCTTTTGCACTTCATCCCAAAAAGCACGCGGCTTTTTTTCACTATGTATCACATAACTTCCGTCTAAATCGACTTCTTTTATCCACCATTTCATCGAGTCTATTAATTTTTGTTCATTTTCTTCATACGGAAATTGAAAGACAACTTTCATTCCTTTTTTGTGAGCCTCATTTACAAGTTCTTTCACATCATTTTCTGTTCCGAAATGTTCATTTACTTTTTGAAAATTTCGAACGCTTAATCCGTCATACTTTTCACTTTCAAAAAGCGGTGAAAGCATAATAGTAGTAAATCCCATTTCTTTTATGTAGTCCAATCTTTTTATAATCCCACGTATATCTCCGCCCTGATACCCTTCTAAATTACCAACGTCTAACTGTTTGTCATTTTTCGATTCTCCGTTATTAAAGCGATCAATCATAATGGAATATATAACTTCATCTCGCCATTCCCTTTTTTCTTCCGCAAAAGTATGTACTGGCACAAACAAAATAACAGCTAAACAAAAACAAATGAATAGTTCCTTAGTCCATATTTTTTTCACACGCATCCCCCAAAATTCCAATTGTAAGAATATTATACCAATTTTTAGAGCAAATCGCATACGTTGATTTTACCCCCCAAAAATATATCATGTTAGGTTTTCTAACATCAACTAAAAAGTTTTCTGAATTTTTAGTTGATTTTTCTTTTTATTTCGAATATGATATGAAACATAACATATAGATGTTATTTTTTCTAACATCCTAGGAGGAGAGAGAATGAATACGGGAGATACAGTTTTTATTTTTGTAACGACAGTAATGGTCATGTTGATGACACCAGGATTGGCACTTTTTTATGGGGGTATGGTTCGCAGTAAAAACGTACTCAGCACGACAATGCACAGTTATAGCGCAATGGCTATCGTTTCGATTCAATGGATTGTTATCGGTTATTCTTTATCATTCGGGCCAGATTGGCACGGACTTATCGGCAATCTCGATTGGTTCGGTCTAAACGGAGTTACCTACGCACCAAACCCAGACTACTCATCTACTATTCCTCACAATTTATTTATGATGTTCCAACTCATGTTCGCTATTTTAACTCCCGCTTTAATTTCAGGGGCATTCGCCGAAAGAATGCGATTTTCTGCCTTTCTTATTTTTATCCTTCTTTGGACAACAATCGTTTACAATCCTGTCGCTCATTGGGTGTGGGGCGTTGGCGGATGGCTGAGAGAACTCGGTGCGTTAGACTTCGCTGGTGGTAATGTCGTTCATATCACATCTGGCGTTGCTGGTCTTGTATTAGCTATTTTCCTTGGAAAACGAAAAAATATAAGCGGTACCTCCCCTCATCATTTACCATTTACAATGTTAGGCGCAGGCTTACTCTGGTTCGGCTGGTTCGGTTTCAACGTCGGTAGTGCATTATCTTTAAATGACGTAGCTTTAACTGCATTTATTAATACAAATATAGCCGCCGCTGCCTCAGCTCTAACTTGGATGCTTTCTGAATGGTTCTTCCAATCAAAACCGACTGCGATGGGGGCTGCTTCCGGGGTTGTTTCTGGTTTAGTCGCAATTACGCCGGCTTGTGGATTCGTTACACCTTTCTCCGCTCTTCTTATCGGAGCAATCGGCGGTATATTATGCTTCGGAGCTGTCTTCTTCTTAAAAAACAAATTCGGATACGACGATACACTCGATGCATTTGGATGCCACGGCATCGGAGGAACTTGGGGCGGTATTGCAACTGGACTATTTGCAACTACTACTATAAATAGCGATGGTGCTAACGGATTATTTTACGGAAACGCCACTCTCCTTTTCAAACAACTTGTAGCAATCGGAGCAACATATGCATTCACGATCATAATGACGTACGCCATTATTAAAGCCATTAACTTCTTCCTCCCTGTTCGCGTCGATGAGCACGAAGAACAAATGGGGCTTGATATTTCGATGCACGGGGAGAAAGCTTATGAGTATACTGAGCGAGTAAATTAAAAAAGAGATGCAATCTATTAATAGTAGATTGCATCTCTTTTATCGCACTGATTAGCATATCCCATCCTGTATTCCCATAAATATATCGATCGTTTCTTTCAATATATCGATTTACCGACGAATTCCGACATAGCTAAAACGCAAAATACCCTGCATGATTTTACACAAAAAAGACGACCGTTTAACAGTCGTCTTTTCCTATTTATTTCGGAGCATTCCCTACATACTGCGTAATATCAACATTTAACGCCCCAGCTAAACGCATTCCATAGTCATGATCTGCGCGGAAGAAGTTACAAATAGCTAGTAATTTCGTGCGTTCATTTACATCTCTTAAGTCATTTGTTAAATTAGCAATTAAGTTGTCTTGCTCTTCTTTAGAGAATGAACGGTAACGCTCACCCGCTTGCTTGAAGTCATTTGGTTTTTCAATTTTTTCACGAGATACGTAGCCTTCTACTTTCATAGTTGAATCGCGGTAAGCTGGATCCTCAACTGGATTTTCAGTATGACGGCTCGGTTCGTAGTTTATTGTAGATGGGTTTTGATCCACTTGCATCGCACCATCACGTTGTTGATTACGAACAGCTGCGTATGGGCAGTTTACAGGAATTTGTAAATAGTTTGCACCAAGGCGATAACGCTGCGTATCTGGGTAAGAGAATAAACGACCTTGTAATAATTTATCTTCAGATGGTTCAATACCATTTACAGTTGCACTTGGAGTAAACGCCGCTTGTTCTACTTCCGCAAAGAAGTTTTTCGGGTTACGATTTAACGTCATTGTCCCTACTTCAATTAATGGGAAGCGATCTTCCGGCCATACTTTCGTTGGATCTAGTGGATCGAAGTCTAAAGAGTCCGTTTCATCTAGTTGCATTACTTGTACGTGTAAATCCCATTTCGGATAGTTTCCTTTTTCGATTGCATCGAATAAATCACGAGTTGCATGATTGAAGTCTTTTCCTTGCACTTCTTGCACTTCTTTCGCACTTAAGTTACGCACACCTTGCTGTGGCTTCCAATGATATTTAATGTAAACGATTTTACCTTCTGCATTAATCCATTTAAATGAATGTACGCCGAAACCTTCCATTTCACGGTAGTTTGCCGGTGTACCATAATCAGAAAATACCCATGTCATCATATGTGTAGATTCTGGAGTTAACGTCATGAAATCCCAGTAACGATCTGGCGTTTGAACATTTGTATCAGGTGCTGGCTTTAAAGAATGCACCATGTCAGGGAATTTAATTGCGTCACGAATGAAGAAAACTGGTAAATGGTTACCTACGATATCGTAGTTTCCTTCTTCTGTATAGAATTTAACAGCGAACCCACGCGGATCACGAGCTGTCTCTGGAGAACCTTGACCATGAATAACCGTTGAGAAACGAACGAATACAGGTGTTTCAGTTCCTTCATTTTGTAAAAACGCTGCTTTCGTATATTGCTTCATGCTGTTTTTCGTTACGAATACACCGTGAGCACCTGCACCACGTGCATGCACAACACGCTCAGGAATACGTTCACGATCAAAGTGAGCAAGTTTTTCTACTAAATGATAGTCTTCTAACAATACCGGTCCACGGCGACCAGCTGTACGAGAGTTTTGGTTATCTCCAACTGGAGCACCTTGGTTTGTTGTTAAGCGATTATTTGGATTCATCAAGGGGGATCCTCCTCTTTCCTTCATAGTAATTATTATTTATTTAAAATTATTATAAACTAATTATTATTCAAAATTAAATCCTTGTCAACTATTTCCTTCATTTTTTTGGAAACAATTTCAGCTAAACAATCAATAAATACAGATTGTGAATTGGGCATATTTAGTCTAAAATATGCGGCATTTAATTCATCAGTTACAACTTTACATTCATAATCGGTGTCATATAAAACTCCTAAATCGAGCAATGTGTTTTAAACCTAAGTAACAAACAAATTCATACTCTGTAAACATTTTATTCATTGAATCTGTTAATTTATACGCCTGCTCTTTCATTATTTTCCCAAGCGGTGAAATTCCACCAATTGCTTTATACCGTCCGATTAAATTTTGGAGCGCTTCTTCAGACGGCTTACGCCCGTGACGAATGCGAGTATACATCATCTAATGACTCCGGTGTTCCATATGCCATTACAAGCAAACCTATTTTCTTCTTCGTCATCTATATAGCACCTCAATTTTGGAAATGAGAATCTTTTTCAAGAACATTTGTTTCCAATTATAACAAGCAATAATAAAT
>NZ_JBFPJH010000466.1:0-2170 GCF_040838255.1 Bacillus sp. C30
GATCAAAACTTTCTAAAAGAATTGACAAAAAGATATGAAGTAATTAAGAAGAAGTATGCTGCAGTAATGATCGTTGGATTTTGTTTTATAGCAGCAGGAGCGATACCATTTTTATTTGAGAAAAAGCATATCACTTCAGGAGAATTAGTGCAGTATTATCCGTACTGTGTTGTACTTATTGCTATTGGAGTCTATCTTTTTGTTCGTGTTGTAGGAGTGTGGGAGATGTATCGAATTTTAGTAGAAAATAAGGAATACAGTAATCGTTTTATTTTTAAAATGAAAAAGAAAGTAAGAAAAAAGGTAGATAGTTTATAAAAAATAAAAAACATGTTTCGAATCAATGTATTCAAAACATGTTTTTTATCGTTCTGAATTATTTCCAAAGAAATAATTCAGAAAATACAGAAAAAATATCGTAATTATTTGTAGGAGTCTGTTATAATATACAGAAATGAAAACGCTTTAAAGGGGGATATAACCAATATGATGATGAATGTACCGCTAACAATTAGTTCTATGATGGAAAGAGCAGAAAAACTGTTTTCAAAGAAAGAAATTGTTTCACGGACACATGACACAGTTACGACATTAACGTATAAGCAGTTAGGTGAAAGGACGAGAAGGCTTTCTAGTGCGTTAAAAAAATTAGGAATTAAAGAAGGCGAGCGTATAGGAACGTTAGCGTGGAATCATCATCGACATGTGGAAGCGTATTTTGCTATTCCTGGTATTACTTCCGTTTTACACACAATTAATATTCGTTTATCTCCTCAACATATTTCATACATTATTCAGCACGCAGAAGATCGAATTCTACTTATAGATGAAGATCTCGTACCACTTGTTGAAAATATTCAATCACAATTATCAACTGTACAAGCCTACATTATTATGACTGATAAAGATGAACTTCCCAATACTACGCTAGAACCTGTATATCATTATGAAAAGCTATTAGAAGAAGGCGATCCAACTTTCCAATTTGTAAAAGATATTGATGAAAATACACCTGCTGGTATGTGTTATACGTCAGCGACTACAGGAAACCCAAAAGGTGTTGTATATACGCATCGTAGTACTGTATTGCATTGTATGGCACTCGGTTTAGCGGATACAGCTGCTTTATCGGAAAGTGATGCGGCGATGGCAATTGTACCGATGTTCCATGTGAACGCTTGGGGGCTTCCTTTTGCAGCTACTTGGTTTGGAACTAAACAAGTTCTGCCAGGACCAATGTTTACTCCAAAAATTTTATTAGAGATGATTCAAGCTGAAAAAGTAACGATAGCAGCAGGTGTGCCGACAATTTGGCTCGGTGTATTACAAGAGTTAGAAAATAATAGTTACGATTTATCTAGTATAACGAGAATATTATGCGGTGGTGCAGCTGCACCGAAAAGCGTTATTAAAGCATTTGAGCAAAAATATAATGTTCCTTTCGTACATGCATATGGTATGACTGAAACAAGCCCACTCGTAACACTTGCACGTTTAAAAAGTTATGAAACAGAATTATCATATGAAGAGCAATTAGAAATCCGCTCAAAACAAGGATATCTTGTCCCTGGTGTAGAGATGAAAGTAGTCGGTACAAATGGTGAAGTGAAGTGGGATGGTACTGAGATGGGAGAGTTATGTTTACGAGCACCTTGGATCGCTGAAAGCTATTATAACGATGATCGTACTGTCGAAGGATTCCGAGACGGTTGGTTATATACTGGTGATGTTGTTACAGTTGATGAGGAAGGCTGCGTGAAAATTGTTGATCGTACGAAAGATGTTATTAAAAGCGGGGGAGAATGGATTTCTTCAGTGGATCTTGAAAATGCTTTAATGGCACATGATGCTATATTTGAAGCGGCTGTCGTTGCAATTCCTCATCCGCAGTGGCAAGAACGCCCAGTTGCCTGCGTTGTTCAAAAGAAAAATAGTACGGTTACAAAAGAAGAAATATATGAGTTTTTAAAACCGCAGTTTGCGAAGTGGTGGTTACCAGATGATATTGTATTTATGGAAGAAATACCGAAAACATCTGTTGGGAAGTTTTTAAAACAGGCACTTCGAAAAGAACTTGAGCATTTGCATAAAGAGAAATAATTGAATTTATATTTGTAAACCAATATTAAAAATAAGTTGACAAAAAGCTAGTGAAAAGATAATATAACGC
>NZ_JBFPJH010000467.1:0-2168 GCF_040838255.1 Bacillus sp. C30
ATAATATCTTGTGCTTCATAATCAATTTCATTTACACTGAACTGCTCAATCGTTTTACTTAAACTACGATTGGCAAGGTCAACACTTGTTGTTTTACTTGCCCCGCCAAGCGCTGCAAATACAGAGAAAGCCCCAGTATAAGAGAACATATTTAAAACTGTTCTTCCTTTTGCATATTTATCACGAATTTGTTTTCGAACGTTACGCTGATCTAAAAATACACCAACCATCGCCCCGTCATTTAAATATACAGCAAAGTTTACACCGTTCTCTTTTACGATAAGTGGGAACTCACCGCGCTCTCCTGCGACGAAATCATCACCTTCAATGTATTTCCCTTTCGTATCAAAACGCTTTTTCTCATAAATCCCTTTGAAATTTGCTACTTTTTGAAGTGCTGCTATAATCTCATCGCGGAAAGTATAAACCCCTTCACTATACCAACTTATTACGTAATAGCCGTCATAATAATCGATGATTAAACCACCAAGGCCATCGCCCTCACCATTCAGGGCACGAAATGCTGTTGTATCATTTGATTTATAAAAATCTTTTCGTTTATGTAAAGCAGATTTGATTTTACTTTCAAAGAAAGGTTGATTAATTTGCTCTTTCTCTTTTCTCGTTAAAATCCATCCATATCCTTTATTTTGTTTTCCATAATAGCCTTTTCCGATGAATTGGTTCTTCTCATCTACTACGTTGATGATTGTGCCTTCTTCACGTACATCATTTAAATTTTGAATAGCATCTTTTAAAATAAGTGGATATCCACTTTTAATTTCTTTTATAAACTTCGGTTTTATTTTTATAGTTACTTCAGGTCGCATGTAATGTCTTCCTTTCCATTTGAATGCTTTCTAATTAGTAGGAAGCAATGTAAAAAACGAGGCTGAAAAAAGCCTCGTTTCACTATACCATATTATTGCTTTGCTAGTACAACTAGCTCATCTCCTGGTATAACCGCTATATATTTATACAATGTTGAAAAAGTAAGACTACCATCATCGTGACGAATAAATAATATTACATCCTCTGAATCACTCTCTTCTTTATTAATTTTTTGTTCTTCCTCAACTTGTATCGTTTTAAATGTATAACCCTCTTCAATTTTTCTATCTAACTCTTCATAAATTTCATTTTGACCAAACAGTAAATGAGCTTTTTTCGAAAGAGAGATGCGTTCTTGCTCAATCTTTTCCACATCATGAATCGGAAGTAAAAATGTATTATGATGTCCAAACTGCGGTACATATGTGTTTGCGACTAATACATTGTAAGAATCCGTATCTGTAACTGAAATTAAGTATTCATACTGATTCATATCTACTTCAAATTGCAACTGCTCTGAGAGTACTTGGCCGTTATATGTATTAAGCCCTTTCACCTTTGCGCATTGCAAATGTTCTTCCGATACATCTACGATTAAGCTCGGAATCCCCATCTCTTTACAATGCATAGCGAATGCAGTTGAGAATGTACTAGCTCCTGAAATTAAAATACCTGGTGGCTGTGTATTGGCTAATCCTAATTTTTTTGCTAAAAATCCAATTGAAAATCCATGAGCACAAACGGTCGTAATTACGAGTGCAAATGTAAGTGCTGTTAATATAGAAGCATCTTTATACCCTTCTTGTAATAACTCCGTCGCAAAGTAACTTGAAACCGTTAATGCAACAATACCTCGCGGCGCAATCCAACCAACTAGCGCCCTTTCTGATCTTGTTAACTCTGTTCCGATTGTCGATACCCAAATTGATAAAGGACGAACAACAAATATCATCATAAGTACGAAGCTAATAATAGGCCAGCTAAAAATCTCCATAATCGTCGTTCTTGGAAGTGATGCTGTTAAGATGATGAAAACAGTCGATGTTAATAGTACGGAAATATTTTCGTTAAAATGACGAATATCACCGATAGAAGAAATATATTTCTTCATCCGTGCAAGCGTAATCCCCATTACTGTTACGGCTAGCATACCGGTTTCATGCATGACTTCATCTGCAATGCCGAAGCATAGTAATACCGTAACGAGCAAAATCGGTGCCTTTAAATATTCTGGTACTTTCCCTTTTAAAATCATATAACTCATAAAAATACTAAACGCATACCCAAGCACCATTGCAAATAACGAACCTGCAAAGAAATATAGTAACGTATGTAAG
>NZ_JBFPJH010000468.1:0-2166 GCF_040838255.1 Bacillus sp. C30
AACTATATTAGCTCACAACAACCGTTAGGAAACATCCGTCCAAAATAAAAAGAAGCTCCAATAAGCTTATATTTAGGTCATAGATTTTATAGGGGTATCTCCTCATACCCATCAACTTAAGAAATACGCTCTTCCCAAAAACGCAAAAAATGAGCTGAATTCTCATAAATAACTGTAGAAATATAAAATTTTCGTTTTGAGGCTATATTAAAAACTTAGGTTGATGGGCATGGACGGTACACCTATTATGAATAATAGGTATGAAACATTTCAAAAAATAATAAAAAGAGCTGATTCAAAGTTTAGTTTAAATCCACTCTTTTTTAGTACTTTTATGCCGATATATCTTGTTTTTCTCACGGTGCAAATTGTTTTTCACTACGGTTTTCCATAAATATGAAACATAAAGATAGGTGCTGAACAAATGCAAATGATCAGAGTAGATTTAACAAAAATATTTTATGAAGCAAGCGAAGATAAATTTTTATCAGGAGTAATACCTGTCTGGTAAGTGTAGCGTTTATAAAAGAGACTCGCCGTACATGGGACGAGCCCTTAAAATACAATCCTGCTAGAAATTTTCGCGCTATATTCTCTTTTATTTATGGTAGTTGATTCACAATATTTTCTAAAAATTTGTCTACCTTTTCTTTTGATGTATCCGGTGTATGATAACCAATCGTAAATGTAAGTCTTCCATTATAAGAGCTTGCACCCATTGAAAAGAATGGCGCATACATAATGGGTGCTGTCATATACCCACCCTCAGCTTGAACTTCACCAAACTGAATAGGTTCATCACCGATCACCCCGAAATTTGTCAGTAATGGCAACGCCATCCCCATCTGTAAAGCCTGTTCGTATTGCCGACTATACATTTCCTTCACCACAGATAGCTTCATACCTGCCAGTATCTCCATTCCTGCTGCTGAAGAAAGACCTGGATTTTGAGACTTTATTTTATCCATTGATTGTTTAACTCGAACAAGAGTCTGATGAAATGTTTCATCGTCTTCCATTTTAATCACTGGCATTTCCATGCCGGATAAGTTGCAAATAACACCAGTTGTATAATTAGGCAGATACCGACGTAAATCAATTGTCAAACCGATCATTTTTTCTGCGGTGCGAGGTTCTGCATACACAGTGAAATGTGATAAAGATCGGAAGTATGCAGTCATGATTACATCATTCAAGGTAGCCTGTTGTGCTTTTGTCCATCGGGTTAGACGTAGAGATTGCTCATGGCTCAACCTCCGTACGGACATTTGGGGGGATTTATTTTTGTTGGGTTGAGATGGAAAAGACCATAACGATGCCTGTTGTTCTTGGTTAGGACGATACGCATTTTTTATCTCCGATATTCCAGCATATTTGAATACATGTGATTGATCTCGAAAACCCTCATTTCCCTCACCAAACTCCCTTATAATTTGATTCTTAGATTGTCCCAAGGAAAGTTGAGTATAAATTGCTCCAAGCAAATTAATATATTCCTTGACCCCTGCACCATCTGAACATAGATGAGATAATTTCACAACTAACATGTCTGTTGTAGTGCCTCGTAATAATTTTGTTTGAACCATAGGCCCCTGAATACGATCACCAGGTTCCTTAATAAAATCTATTGCCATTATTTCAAGTTCTTGATCATTTCCTTCTGTAAAAAGGCAAATAGGTGAGTTAGTGGCAGATGAATGTTCCTCCCAGTAAGGAATATCATTTTCTACAAACCGGCTGTTCAAAACCGGCTGCAATTGTAACGTTATCCTTACTGATTGTTCAAGTATTTCCTTTGATATACCTACAGGAAAATAAAGAACTGCATTAATTTGTTGATCTGCAGCATAAAGACCTAATAAATAATTCATTCGATCTTGAGGTGTTACTGAAAACTTTCTTTGTTCCATAATTTCGTCCCCCTTTTAAGACTTTTTGTCGTATAACCTTATTCTCCATATGGTTGTAACTTTTCTAGTCACTTTTCTTCAAGAACAAATAATTCTTATTTTTTGTTTTTTTTACGGAAGCATCTTTTCCGTACTGACCCCATTCTTTTCGCGGCTCTTTGTAGGTGATATACCCATTATTTCATTATTATTAACCCTTCCTATCTCTCCCTGTAAAATCAAACGAATATTTATTCGGTTTATATATATGCAAACA
>NZ_JBFPJH010000469.1:0-2157 GCF_040838255.1 Bacillus sp. C30
GTACATAAAGGGAGGAATTTAATAGAAAAGTTGGTGAGCTATAGTGAAAAGTGTATTGAAAAACCGTTCATTCTTTTATATGTGGATTGGTAGTGCAATTTCAGAATTAGGCGGGGCTTTCGGGACGTTATGTAATTCAATTCTTGTATATGAGTTAACAGGATCGAAAAACAGCATTAAGCAGTATGTGGTTACTATATCTAATTCCTTCTCTCATACTGCAATTTATAAGTGGGCCATTTATTGATAAATGGAGCCGAAAGTGGATTATGATTTTTTCGCAATGGATGCGGGCATCTGTTTTCTTACTGCCTTTGGCGATGCTAGTTACTAGCAGTATAGAAGTTTGGCACATTTACGTTGTCCAAATTATAGTTGGTCTCATTGCGCCTCTTTATACCCCTGCGAGCCAAGCGATTACACCAACTGTTGTGAATAAAGAGCAGCTTCAAGATGCAAATGCGTATATAGATGGAATGACTCGTCTTATGATGTTTCTCGCGCCAGTAATAGGTGGTATCGTCATTAAATTTATTGGAATCGAACTTACGCTATCTTTCGTATGTATGTGTTTATTTATAAGCGGAGGATTATTGCTTTTCATAAAAGAAAAGAGGGTACAGCAAGAGATTCGAAAAACGTGGATAGAACAGTTTCTTCATGGTTTTACATACTTTTTCACAAAACCAATAATCGTTTGGCTCGGTATATTTCTTACTTTCGTTCAATTTGGAGTTGGGGTAACGATGGTTACAAACCTACCTTATATAAAAGATGAGCTGTCAGCGGGATATGCGGAGTACGGTTACTTCATGGCAGGTTTCCCACTTGGCTATGTAGTTGGATCAATCTTAGTCGGAAAAGTAACATATAAAAGCCGGCGAATACTTATGCTTGGAGGATTGTTTATAGGTGGCCTTACATACATTTCTTTAGGGTTCAATCACAGTATTATAATTGCGGTAATTATTGAAGTAATTGCAGGTATTTGTATTTCATTTTTCAATGTTCATAATACGAAGATATGCCAACAAACTGTCCCAAGTAATATGATAGGAAAAGTATTTTCAGTGCGATTATTTTTCATACGATCGGCAATGCCATTAGGTGTGTTATTAGGGGGAATACTGAGTGAAATGTGGGGAGTGAGAGTACTATACTTTATCATTGGCTCGATTATATGTGTCACTTCTTTAATAGGAATATTGCTTCCGTATTTCAAATTTTTAGATGAGTCGATTGAGGAGAAGTCAGCATAATTCTAAAGATTTGAAACTTTATAATTGAAAACAATTATCATAATCAATTATAATAGAAGAATACTAGTATTCGTATTACAAAGAGGGAGTGGAATATATGTTTATCGAAACGAAGACATTTACAGTAAAAGAAGGTACATCTAATATAGTTGTAGAGCGTTTCACAGGAGAAGGCATTATTGAAAAATTTGAAGGATTCATCGACTTAAGTGTTCTCGTTAAAAAAGTAAGACGCGGAGACGAAGAAGTTGTAGTTATGATTCGGTGGGAATCGGAAGAAGCATGGAAGAACTGGGAAACGAGTGAAGAGCACTTAGCTGGACATAGAGCGGGCCGCGGTAAGCCAAAACCAGATCATATCATTAAGGTTGAGCACGGGGTTTATTATGTGAAATCATCGAAATCGGCTTATCAACAGTCGTAAAAATACATTTGTTTAATTATATTCTTTCGAATAAATAACCATCTATCTGCTTACTGATAGATGGTTATTTATATTGAATAAAGAGAATGATTCGCATGTGATGTAAGAAGAATTAACGGACAGGTTAAAACTAGAAATGTTATAATATAAACTCGATCAGTGAGTAAGATTAGGAGGGACAATAATGGTTCAATCGATAGTTCATATTGCATTAGTAGTAAAAGACTATGACGAGGCAATAGAGTTTTATACAAAGAAACTAAATTTCACATTAGTTGAAGATATTTATCAGCCAGAAGAAAACAAACGGTGGGTAGTGGTATCTCCTCCAGGTTCAGTCGGCACCACAATATTACTAGCCAGGGCATCTAAACCTGAACAAGAGCCCTTTATTGGTAACCAATCAGGCGGTAGAGTATTTCTTTTCTTAAATACTGACGATTTTTGGAGAGATTATAATGAAATGATTTCAAG
>NZ_JBFPJH010000470.1:0-2148 GCF_040838255.1 Bacillus sp. C30
ATATAAGTACAGACGTTATTGACATTGTTTCACCAGATACAAGTTTAATAGAAAAGTTAAAACTTCAATACAGTGAAGAATATGATAAGTTTTATGAAACTATATTGACGGATTCGGAAATGTTTACAAGTGATAAGTAATTTCAAAGTATTGATAGAAAGATATATGGAAAATGGAGATGGCACGTTGTTTTAAAATAATGTGATCTCACATTGCCATGCGTTTTAAGTTAACGATGAAGGGTTTCAAGACGACTTGGTGCAATTCATCCATATATATACCTGAAATTTTTCATTACAAGTACTACAATTTCTATTGCTCACTTTTACTTTATAAATTTAGGATGTAGTTTTACGTGTTAGTAGTAATTTCACTGTTTCTGCACAACTTCTGCACACATTTAGGTGATTTCTATGTCATGATATATTCCATAAGTGAAATATTTCACAAGAAATGAAATGTTTCTTTACGACGGTGTATGCATATTTACGCATACACGAAATAAGATTGACTCTTGTTATTCTTTTACATCAAAGCCCACATTACACTACGAAGTATAACAAGAAGGGGACAGGAACATGAATAATCGATTTTTAAAACAACTACAAAACTTGAAAATGAACAAAAAAAGTATAGGAGCTGTTGCATTAACAGCTGGAATTATCAGCACGACACTTATTCCTCAAAATGCATACGCGCACGGCTTTGTTGAAAAGCCTGGTAGCCGTTCCGCTTTATGTAGTCCAACTTATGGTGCTCTAAATGTAAACTGCGGAAGTGTTATGTATGAACCACAAAGTTTAGAAGCTCCAAAAGGATTCCCACAAGGTGGCCCAGTTGATGGGCAAATCGCTTCTGCAGGTGGAAAATTTGGCGGTATTTTAGATCAACAAACAGCATATCGTTGGTTTAAAAATACAATCACTGGTGGGGAAAATACATTTACTTGGAAGTATACAGCACCTCACTTAACAAGCAAATGGCACTACTATATTACAAAAAAAGGATGGAATCCAAATAAAGCACTAACAAGAGCAGACTTTGAGCCAATTGGCACTGTACAACATGATGGTTCTGCAGCTTCAAATAATTTAACTCATAAAATCAATGTACCTACTGACCGTAGTGGATATCATGTGATTTTAGCTGTATGGGATGTAGCTGATACAGCAAATGCGTTCTATAATGTAATTGATGTGAATCTCATCAATAATGTGAAACCAGACACAGAAGCGCCAAGTATTCCAAATGGAATTCAGGCGCAAAAAGTAACAGCAAATAGTATAGAACTAACATGGAACGTTTCTACGGATAATGTAGGAGTAAAAGGGTACCAAATCTTCCGTAACGGAGAGATGATTGACACAGTACCAGGCACTTATTTTATTGATAAGAAATTACAACCAAGCACAGAATACACTTATACTGTAAAAGCAATTGACGCAGCTGGCAATGTATCGAAAGAAAGTACAGCGCTTACAGTGAAAACAACAGTTGAAGCTCCTACAGAAGCACCAACACAACCAAAAGGATTACATAGCATGGGAACAACAGCGTCAAGTGTGAATCTAATGTGGAGCCCATCTGATGATAACGTTGGAGTAGACTATTACGATATTTATAGAGAAATAGAAGGAACAATGAAAAAAATTGCAACATCCAATACGACTTCTTATATGGATAAAAATTTACTCGCTAATACTACTTATAAATATGCAGTGAAAGCAGTGGATGTAGTTGGAAATGAATCCGTACAAAGTGATACGTTCACAATTACTACAAAAACTGAAAGCGCTTCATATGAAGCGTGGGATGCAAAGAAAGCATATAAAAAGGAAGATAGAGTTTTACACGAGGGAAAAGTGTATGAAGCAGTCCAGAATTATGAAGGACATGGGGATCCAAACTGGATTTTTGCTTTATCCTTATGGAAAACAGTGTAAGCTTTACCTCAAAATGAAATGAAAGATGATGGGCTTTGATGCAAAAAAAGGAAGTTTGAGAGTTAACTTTTCTGCTTATAAAAAAGACGACGTATTCAGCGTCGTCTTTTTGTATTAATCTAGAATATTCATCAAAGAGACTTTCAAACGAATAAGCTACAGAAAGGTTACTATACGAATACATAATGTAGAATCATATAGTAAC
>NZ_JBFPJH010000584.1:0-2130 GCF_040838255.1 Bacillus sp. C30
TTAAAGGATTTTAATTACAAAAATCAACTGTAAAACTGCCTTCTAATTTAGAAAAAGTAAGGAAATCCTCCTTATTTTATCGACAAAATACATTTTCAAACAAAAAAGACGAGGATAAAACTCCTCGTCTTTTCTCATTACTTTTCTTCAAATAATAACGCTTCTAATTCATTTAATTTCTCTTCAAATACTTGAAGTGCCTCTTTCACTGGTTCAGGAGATGCCATATCAACTCCTGCTTTTTTCAACACTTCAATTGGATAATCGGAGCTTCCCGCTTTTAAGAATTCGTTAATGTAACGTTCTACTGCTGGTTGCCCTTCTTCTAAAATTTGTTTAGATAACGCTGTCGCTGCACTAAATCCTGTTGCGTATTGATATACGTAATAGTTGTAATAGAAGTGCGGAATACGAGACCATTCTAAACCGATTTCTTTATCGATTACTAAAGCATCCCCGAAATATTTCTTATTTAAATCGTAGTAGATCTCCGTTAACATATCTGGCGTAACCGCATGTCCTTCTTGTACTTTTTTATGAATGATATGCTCGAACTCTGCAAACATTGTTTGACGGAATACAGTACCACGGAATCCTTCTAAATAATGATTTAATAAATATAGACGCTCTTTTTTATCTTCTGTCGTTTTTAATAAATAATCATTTAGAAGCGCTTCATTACAAGTTGATGCTACCTCTGCAACGAAGATTGAATAATCACCGTATACGTGTGGCTGTGTCTTTCTTGTGTAATAACTATGCACCGAATGGCCAAACTCATGAGCAAGTGTATATAAATTATTTACATTATCATGCCAGTTCATTAAAATATACGGATTTGTTCCGTATGCACCAGATGAATATGCTCCGCTTCGTTTGCCTTTATTCTCGTACACATCTACCCAGCGATTTTCATATGCTTCTTTTAAAATTTCAACATATTCATCACCAAGTACATTTAAAGACTTCAATAACATTTCTTGCGCTTCTTCATACTTCACATTCATTTTCACTTCTTGTACAAGTGGTGTATATAAATCGTACATATGAAGCTCATCAAGTCCTAGTGCACGCTTACGAATATCAATGTAACGGTGTAATAAATGTAAGTTGTCATTTACCGTTTCAACGAGTTGATCGTATACTGCTTCAGGAATATTATTATTGCTTAATGCTGCTTGGCGAGCAGAGTCATATTTACGAATACGTGCATTGAAATTATTACGTTTCACTGCCCCGCTTAACGTACTTGCAAAAGTGTTCTTAAATTTCCCATACGTTTCAAATACAGCTTTGAATGCATCTTCGCGAACACGACGATCATCACTTTCTAAAAACTGAATGTAACGGCCATGTGTTATTTCTACCTCTTCTCCATCCTCACCTTTAATAGATGGAAATTTCAAATCCGCATTATTCAACATACCGAATGTATTACTTGATGCACTCATCACTTCAGATGCTTCTGCTAATAACGCTTCCTCTGCCTCAGATAATACGCGCGGGCGTTGACGTGTAATTTCTTCTAATGCATGCTCATATACACTTAGTTCTCGATTTTCTTGTAAGAATGTTTGCAATGTATCTTCTGAAATAGATAAAATTTCAGGTACGATATACGCTGTGCTACTAGATACTTGTGAGTATAAATTTGTTGCGCGATCATTCAGTGCTTGATACACAGAGTTTGTTGTATCTTGATCGTAACGCATATGTGCATATGTATATAGCTTACCTAATCGCATTGAAATTTCATCTTCATATTGCAATGCCTCAAGCAAATTGTCTGCAGAGTCGCCAAGCTTCCCTTTAAATTCAGTTAACTTTGGCAATAGCTCTTTAATAGCTTGGAATTCTTTTTCCCATTCTGCATCTGTTTGGAAAATATCTTCTAATCGCCATGTGCTTGCTTCTTCAATCTCATTGCGATCTGGTAATGTTTTTGCTTTATTTTGTTCAGACATTCTGTAAGCCCTCCTTTAAATATCTCTACTTAAGTACAATTCTGTTTTTCTTATGTAATTTCTTCACGTTCATTCTTTATTATATCCCCTTTTTCTTCTCTCATGTTGAACTGAGGTGGTACAGTAAAACTGGAACACAGTATAGAGATAAATTATTCTATATAAG
>NZ_JBFPJH010000471.1:0-2129 GCF_040838255.1 Bacillus sp. C30
TATTAAATCCCCTTTTTACAGCGTTTTCAAAACTTGTCCTATGGTTGAATTATATCATGAAAAAAAGCTGGGGGAATACCAGCTTTTTCCCTCATTATTAATTTGTCACTTTAAACAAACTAATACTTTCTTCATATGCAGCTTGTAGTTTTTTCGTAATTGGTCCTCTTTCGCCGCTTCCAAACTTCTCATCACCAATTTGAACAACAGGGAATATTTCAAGTGGTGTCGCTGTAAAGAAACATTCGTCAGCCTCGTATACTTCTTGCAATGAGAATTCACGCTCTTCTACTTCAATATGTAAAGCTTTCGCTAATGTAATAACGTAGTGACGAGTAATGCCGTGTAGAATGAAATTATCGGCCGGATGTGTAATTAATTTATCATTTTTCACCATAAAGAAATTCGAATGACACCCTTCTGTTACAACTCCATCTCGTACTAATATCGCTTCTTGATACCCTTGCTCGTTTATTTTATTTTTAATCATGATATTAGGTAGAAGGTTTAAAGATTTTATATGACAGAACTTCCAGCGTATATCCTCTTCTACAGTAACCTTTATTCCTTGTTCCATAGTAACGGTAGGTCTTGGAAACAAAGCAATATTCGCAAAATATGTTGGCTGTAAATCTTTTTCATACACATGATTTCGAGCTTGAGCTCCACGTGATATTTGAAGATACACATTCCCATCCTCTTGAAATTGATTTCTTTCAATCATTTGATGAAGTTCTTCAACTAACTCTTCCTTTGTAAACGGCGGAACAATATTTATTTCCCTCATAGATTTAAAAAAGCGTTCCAAATGTAAGTCTAATAAATGAGGCTTCCCATCGTATAGCCTAAATACTTCATATATGCCATCACCAAATTGAAAGCCCCTCTCCTCTAATGGGACCATCGGCTGTTCTTCCTTCGTATTCACAATTCTTCCGTTAAACAAAATCCAATCTTTATGAGTAGCTTTCATTCCTTTCCACTCCTTTATTCCATGATTGGTTTTATTGTACAACTTATCCACACTTAAAAGAAGGAATTTTCTGTATTTAACTAAACAAAAAAAGTACATCACCTATTTAAAGTGATGCACTCAACCATTCATTTATTTCAAAAAATATTTTTCAATATCATCTAGCATTAAGTTTGCAGCTTTAATACCGCCTGCTGTATTCCAAATTACTTCATCCACTTGGAATACTTTATTGTCTTTAGAAGCCTGCAGCTGCTTAAAGAGTGGGTCTTCTGTCCATTCTTTTGCTAACGTGGTTCCTTCGTTATTCTTATCTGCATCTTTATCAGATGTGAAGTAGAATATGTAGTCCCCATCCATATTCGGAATTTGCTCTTTTGTAATTCCTTTTATCGCAAACTCATCTTTATCTTGTAGTGGTGGTCGCTTAAATCCAATATCATTTAAAACAGCACCTGAGAATGAGTTTTTCTGATAAATACGAACGTCACCTGGTACGAAGCGAATAATAGAAACTTTAGAATTCAATTTATCTCCTAACTTCTCTTTCATTCCTTCAATACGTTTTTTATAATCTTCAAGAGCCTTTTGCCCTTCTTTTTCTTTATTTACAGCTTTTGTATAGAGTGTAAAGTTTTCTTTCCAATCCCCGCGCAATGTTTCAGCGTACACAGTTGGCGCTATTTCGTTCAATTGCTCATATATTTTTTCATGACGCATTTTATTACCGATAATTAAATCTGGCTTAAGCTTCATAACTGCCTCTAAATTAATATCACGCTCAGTACCTACAACTTTCGTATCTTTTAAATCTTTCGCTAAATGAGGATACCATTCATCACCAGCACGTGGTTTTGTAGTTCCAACTGGTGTTACTCCGACAGCTAAAAGCGCCTCCGCACCCTCATTTGTTAAAACAACTACTTTTTTAGGTGTACCATTTACTGTTGTTTCACCCATTGCATGCTTTACAGTATACGAATCTTTTGCTTTAGCCGATGTATCATTTTCTTTTTTCTCTTCTTTGCTACACCCTGCGATTATTACCATAAGTATCATAATGCAGAACATAAATATTTTTTTACTATGTACCATATGTCCTCCCTAGATGAAATCGATTATCATTAACAATTAAAGATTAATGTATATTACATGC
>NZ_JBFPJH010000472.1:0-2127 GCF_040838255.1 Bacillus sp. C30
TTATATAGAATAATTTATCTCTATACTGTGTTCCAGTTTTACTGTACCACCTCACAGGATGGTTTTTAGAAATCCTTTCTCCTCAAGTGATTGGTAGCTTGTTAGCTATATGCTGTATTTTCGTTAGTTTTATATGGCTGTTCTTGTTTTATCATGGGGAGCTTAGTGAAGAATCTACTATCACTTAATGGCATGTATATGTACATGCCATTTTTATTTATGTCGAAATTCACAAGAAAAAGGCGATTTATTTCTCTTACAATCTAATTTTTTAGAACGTACAATAAATTTAGATTATAAGAAAGGAGCTAACAAAATGTTTGAAGATCGACTTACCATTTCAGCAGAACAACAAAAGCTAATTTCCAATGCAACTCGCATTCAAATTCTTCACCTTTTAAAAGACGAAACACTCACTGCAAAACAAGTATCTACTAAACTAAATAAATCTGCTGGTAGCGTTCACTATCACATCCAAATTTTATTTGACGGAGGCTTACTTGAATTAGTAGATACAAAGGAAAAACGGGGGATTATTGAAAAGTACTATAAAGCAAAATCTGCTCACTTCTATATTGAAGAAGCAGGCACTAAAGGAACAAATACAGGGAGCCATATTGTATCTCATTTATTTTTAACTCCAGAGGAATTACAACAACTCACTTGGGAAATCTCACAAGTTTTATTACGCTGGGAAAGCAAAACCGCTCGTCAATCAGCCTCAGAAGAAGAATACGCTATTTCCTGCCGGATAAAAAAAACAATGAAAGAAAGGTCCATATACCCATGAAAAATAAATTATTATTATTGTCGGGCACAGGCATTTCTCGTTTAGGTGATTTTATGTACCTCATAGCTCTAAACTTAATGGTGTTAAATAGTACAAACTCTCCCGCTGCTGTAGCAGGCCTATGGATTGTCGGTCCAATTGCCACCGTTGTTACAAAAATATGGTCTGGTAGTATTGTAGATCGATTAAATAAACGGTCAATTATGCTCATCACAGATATAATTCGAGCAGCTCTCATTGGCTGTATTCCACTATTTGATTCTATTTGGGTCATTTATATTTTTATCTTTTTAACTCGCATTGCTACATCATTTTTCGATCCAGCTTCATTTACTTATAAAACAATGCTCATACGAGCTGAAGAGCGCGCTCAATTCAACGCTTGGAATAACTTTTGTACAAGCGGGGCTTTTATTATCGGTCCAGCCCTTGCTGGAATACTTCTCACCACGTACTCAGCATCCTTTGTTATTTACTGCAACTCACTTTCATTTCTACTTTCTACCATTCTCATTTACTTCTTGCCAAACATTACATTACAAACAAAGCAAAACGAAGAGGTTTCAAATACTTTCTTACAAACATTACGAAGTGATTGGAAACAAGTTTTTTCATTCGCTCGAACGGAAACCTACATAATTCTCATATTCGTTTTATTTCAAGCTACTATGCTTGTTTCTATGGCACTCGATTCACAAGAAGTTGTTTTCACAAATCAAGTACTGTTTTTATCCGATATAGAATATAGCATGCTTGTTAGTATAACTGGTGCGCTTACGTTTTCGGTTCATTTCTCGTCTCTCTATTTGCCAAACGATTACCAATTCAACATTGTATCGGATTAGGTATGATTTTCACAGCAATAGGGTATGTAATTTTCGCCTTTTCAAATTCATTTATAGTCGCAGCAGGCGGTTTCATTTTACTTGGCATTTCTTCATCATTTGCTGGTACTGGCTTTATAACATTTTATCAAAATAACATCCCTGTACATATGATAGGACGTATCGATAGCGTGTTTGATTCAATAAAAAATTTCATTCAAATCTTTTTCATTTTAGCAATTGGGGCATCCGCACAATTTCTTTCCGTTCAAATTACTGTAATAAGTAGCTCGTTACTCATTCTTTTCCTTTCCTGTTTATTAGCACTCCGGGTAATGACTCCTTCACGAGAAAAATATTTTAAAGCTACAGGATCATCTTTGGAATATTAACCGCAACATAAAAAGCGGCTATTTTTCCGCTTTTCATCCCGCTATTTGCCGGGCAGTAAGATCCCGAGTGGTGTGGGCTAATAATCAGTGGGGGATGAACAAAACCCCCACTGATTAAAAT
>NZ_JBFPJH010000473.1:0-2117 GCF_040838255.1 Bacillus sp. C30
GTGGAGGAATATATGCAACACCGTAAAAGACTATCTATACCAGGGGTAATGGGACATTCCTTTCAAACAGTTAGATTTGCTTTTTGGAATGTATTAACCTTTCAACTTGCTTATAAATTATTAGCAGCGATTGTATTTGTCCCGCTATTTGGGATCATTTTTAATAAGTTATTGTATTTTGGTGGTTATGCAAATGCGACGAATGATGAATTATTAGCGTTTTTAAAGACACCATACGGCATTTTGGCAATCGTAATTTTATCATTGTTAGCACTGTTTCTTATCTTTACGGAATTTGCGGTGCTTATTATCATTTCGTACTTCGCTCATAAAAGACAAAAGGTGAAATTACGTCCGATTTTATATAAAACCGTAACGTATTTACCTACTCTTTTCACATATTGCTTACCAGGATTTATTTTATATGCTGTCGTATTGTTACCTCTTTTAAATCTTGGATATGAAACGGCATTAATTCCGCAAATTCAAATTCCTAACTTTATTACAGGAGAACTGTTTAAGACAACGATGGGACAAGTTGGTTATTACACGTTCTTTGCTGTAGTTGCGTATTTGAACCTTCGCTGGATTTTTGTTCTACCTATTGTTGTTTTAGAGCAAAAGCCGTTTCGCACAGCAGCACGTAAAAGTGCAACGTTAGTAAAAGAAAGTTTTTTTAAAGTACTATTCTTTTTAGTAGGATTTTTTATTTCAATAGGGATTGTGTACGGTGTATTTTTTGGAATGTATTTATTGTGTCTATGGGGCATGTATGAATTTACAAATCCACAGGGAACATTTGCATTATTAGCAGAATCAACAATGTCTGTATTTTTAACGAGTACATTGTATTTATTTAGTTTTATCGTGACGCCATTTTATATTATGGCAATAACACGATTGTATTTACAAAAGGTTCCGGTTGAAGATGTTTTATTAGAAGAAGGATTAGATTATTCGAAAACAAAAGCAGATAAATGTTTCTTCCAAAAACATCGTTGGAAATTTATTGGTGTATATATTGTAGGAATTATTACTGCCGGAATGGTCGTTGCCTTCATTGTAACGTTTATTTCAAATTCATATAAAGAACCAATTATTATGGCTCATCGTGGTTATATTTCAAAAGGTGTAGAGAATACGAAAGAAGCTCTGCAGGGGGCTATTGATGCCAAAGCAGACTACGCTGAAATTGATGTACTGCAAACAAAAGACGGTGAACTAGCAGTTATACATGATTTGAAGCTAAAACGTCTTGCGAATGCTAATGTTCACGTGTCAGATTTAACGATGGAGGAGTTAAGACAGCTTACCCTTAGTCAAGATGGGTTTTCAGGACAAATAAGTACACTTGATGAGATCATTAAGCTGGCAAAAGGAAAAATCAAACTTAATATTGAAGTGAAGCTCCATGGTGGCGAAAAAGATTTCGTAAACAAAGTATTAAAAGCGATTAAAGATAATGAATTTGAGAAGCAATGTGTCATTCAAACGTTACACTATCCGCTTATTAAAGAGTTTAAACGTGCAAATCCAAATATAAAAGTAGGATACATACTGTATGCGAGTAGAGCTAACTTAAAGAATGTGAAGGCTGATTTTTATGTAGCAGAAGAATACATGTTAAATAAGAAATTAGTAAAAGAAGCAAGGAAGCTAAACAAGCCAATTTACGTATGGACAGTAAATGATATGGAAAGTTTAAAGGCATATTATAAGTTAAACGTGGATGGTATCATTACCGATTATCCTGAAGACGCACGTGAAACAATTAAGATGTTAAAAGAGCAAGAAGATCGTGAAAGTGATATGTTTGATAAAATTACCGAGACGACAGAAGATCTATTTTCAAAGTTATTTATGATCTATCCAGCTGCTGGCTAAATGCTAGTAGCTGTTTTTTTTATGGAAAGAATATATTTCTAAAGTATTGTACAAAGTAATAAGTGTATATGTATACGTAACTACTTAGTTTTTTTGCATTGTTACATTATTGTCAAATAATAAATAATTACTATGCGTTTTGAATGGATATAATGTAAATAGAGTGATAGATAATGAGATGGTACAAATAACCCAATAGAATCAATGTTTCGTATATTTACACTATTCTAAAT
>NZ_JBFPJH010000047.1:0-20170 GCF_040838255.1 Bacillus sp. C30
ATTTTTTCATACTCAAATTCGGCAATTAATGTATTTTTATATTGGCTAAAAAAGAGAAGTCTTCTATTAGTAGCAAGTAGCATGCCCGGATACGGAACTTTATGCGTAATAATATAGCCAGTAAGTGAACAATTTAAAGTAGATATAATAACTTCGTCTTTATGTAATAGTTGTTTTGCAGCTGTTAAAATTGGATTCATTTTATACATTCCTTTTATATAGATGTAAGGATATTGTATCAAAAGTGAAAAGATTCTCAATATGTAATGTTGCATATTGAGCGTTTTAGAGATTCTTAGTTTGATAGTTCCAATATTATTTTTAAAAGAAAAAGGTACGAGGTGATTCGGTGATACGATTAGCAAAAGAGGTTGATGCGGAATCAATTATGGATATTAGAAAAGAAATTATATTATCAGAAACTACTACAAAGTTTTTTATATCATCTCCAAATAAATTACCAAATGATATTGATTCAGAAAGAGAAAAGATACAGACAAGTAGTGAAAAAGGCAACCTTTATATAGTTTACGAGGTAGATAGTAAGGTGGTTGGCTTTCTGGTTTTCAAACGATATGAACTAGAACGGTTACGACATGCAGGCACAATGGGAATGGGGATTAGGGAGGCGTATTGTAATCAAGGCATTGGTATGAAACTAATTGAATTTCTTATTAGTTGGGCTAAAGGGAAGAAAGGTTTAGAGAAAATTTGCTTAGGTGTAGTTTCTATTAATGATAGGGCAATTAAAGTGTATAAACGAACTGGCTTTGTAGAAGAAGGAAGGCAAAGAAAGCGAATTAAATATGAAGATGGATCATATGGAGACGACGTATTGATGGGTTTTTATATTGAATAGAATTCTTATTAATTAAGAAGGTGTATATGCGTTATGGTATGTACATCTTTTTTCATATGCATATTGTGAAATTCTAAAAGTAGTGTGTAATTCCCTGCCATTAACAGACTTTTCCCTATGTATAATATTAATATAGTAAAATCATAAGAACCTATATTGCAGTTTCCAATAATATACTATATAATCAGGATAAGAAAACGTTTTCATGCAAAGGGGGAAATTTCGTGTCGACTATCGAGGACGTGGCGAAATTAGCGGGGTTATCAAGGACAACGGTTTCTAGGGTGATCAATAATCATCCATATGTTTCAGATGAGAAGAAGAAAAGGGTTCAATTAGCAATGAAGCATTTAGGCTTCGTTCCTAATTCTGCGGCGAGAAGGCTTCGTAAACAAAAAACAGAAACAATTGCGGTGCTTGTTCCAAGGATTACAAATCCTTTTTTTAGTAGATTTATTGAAGCAATCGAGATTGCTGCTTCTGAACATAAATATAAACTGATTATTTGTCAAACAAGATATTTACCGGAAAAAGAGATGGAGTATTTACAATTATTATCTACGAAACAAGTAGATGGGATTATTCTATGTTCACTAGAAAATCCATGGGAGAATGTGGAGCCATACTTGCAACACGGTCCAATCGTGTTATGTAATGAATATATTGAGGAAGCAAATGTTCCAACAGTGAAGTTCGATCATGCACAGGGTGCATACATAGCTGCCAATCATGTATTAGAACAAGGATATCGTAATCTGATTTTTTGCCGTGGCAACGAAACGAAAGTAGTGAGCCAACAGCGAAAAATGGGCTTTTTACGCGCTATTACTGAAAAGAGTAGAGAAGTGGAAGCGATCGATTTTCTTGAAAACGCTTTCTCTTGGGATGATGGAAAACGAATATTCAATGAAGTATTAAAGGACAAAAAAAATCCTACCGCGATTTTGGCAGGAGGCGACGAGGTTGCAGCTGGAATTATCTCAGAGGCGAAACGCCATGGTTGGAGTATTCCAGAAGATCTCGCTGTGATCGGTTTTGATAATCAAATTTTAGCGCAGATTACAGAGCCAGGTATTACGACAATTGAACAACCAATCGACGAGATGGCCCGAAAAGTTGTCGACTTAATGATGGATAAAATCCATACGAAAAATTATCGACAAAAAGAATTGTATGAGTTTGAACTGGAGCTCTTGGTGAAAGGTTCAACGATGAAGGATACGATGTTATTAGCCTAGTAGACTATGTCTGCTAGGTTTTTTTATGTTTACAAACTACTATTCTTCGTGAACGCAATCGTCACATTTGTTATGGTATGCTTCGTGCTGCTCATCAATTTCCTTCCCGCAATGAGCACAAGTTTTCGTCGGTAAATTTCGGAAAAACTCCATTGGTTGATCGATCATGTCAATCCCTCCATTTCCATTTCTTACTATCATTGTATTAGTACAAAAAACAAAAGTCAACAACTGTTTTATAACAAAAGTGAAAATTAATGAAAAAGTTTAGGAAATGGATTATAGTTAACAATGTAGGATGTAAGTAAAAAACTTTCTCAAGTACGGAGAAAAACGGCATTCCTACGCGGTTTTAGAAAGGATGGATACATATGAAGATGACTGTTGTCGGCTTTTGGGGCGGCTTTCCAGAAGCGGGAGAAGCAACGTCGGGGTATTTGTTTGAACACGATGGTTTTCGTTTACTTGTAGACTGTGGCAGTGGTGTACTAGCACAGCTTCAAAAATATATAACACCATCTCATATAGATGCAGTTGTACTGTCGCACTATCATCACGATCATGTTGCAGACATTGGGGTATTGCAATATGCGAGATTAATTATGAGCGGGGCGAAGGGACAAATACCGGAATTACCAATATACGGTCATACGTTTGATGAGAATGGATTCCATTCTTTAACACATGAACCACATACGAAAGGAATCGCGTACAACCCAGAAGAAACACTTCAAGTTGGACCGTTCTCCATTTCATTCTTAAAAACTGTTCATCCTGTTACATGCTTTGCGATGCGTATTACAGCTGGCGATGATGTCGTAGTATATAGCGCTGATTCCAGTTATATTCCTGAATTTATTCCATTCACAAAAGATGCTGATCTTTTCATTTGTGAGTGTAATATGTATGCACATCAAGAGGCTGCAAAAGCAGGGCATATGAATAGTACAGAAGTAGCAAGTATTGCGAAAGATGCAAATGTAAAAGAACTTTTATTAACGCACTTACCGCATACAGGCAACCCATCTGATTTAGTAACAGAAGCAAAACAAATTTTCAGTGGCCATATTACGCTAGCGCATAGTGGTTACATTTGGAACTCATGAGGTGATACGATGTTATTTATTGATAATAAAGGGATTACAGATCCTAGAATAAACTTAGCAATTGAAGAATATTGTGTGAAGAATTTAGATATTAACGAAACATATTTACTGTTCTACATTAACAAACCTTCGATTATCATTGGTAAAAACCAAAACACAGTAGAAGAAATTAATGCAGATTACGTAAAAGAACAAGGTATTCATGTTGTTCGTCGTCTATCAGGCGGAGGCGCAGTATATCATGATTTAGGAAACTTAAACTTCAGCTTTATTACGAAAGATGATGGAGATAGTTTCAGCAACTTCAAAAAATTCACAGAGCCTGTAACGAAAGCGCTTGGTAAATTAGGCGTAAATGCAGAACTAAGTGGTCGTAACGATATTTTAGCTGAAGGTAGAAAAATTTCAGGTAACGCGCAGTTCTCAACGAAAGGTCGTATGTTCAGTCACGGCACGTTACTATTTGACTCTGAAATCGATCACGTTGTATCAGCACTAAAAGTGAAAATGGATAAAATTCAATCAAAAGGAATTAAATCAATCCGTAGCCGCGTTGCGAATATTACAGAGTTCTTAAACGAAAAAATGACGACAGAAGAGTTTAGACAACTTCTTCTAGAAACAATTTTCGAAGGAGAAACAGAAATTCCAACGTACGAATTAACAGAAAATGATTGGAAAGAAATCCATAAACTTTCTGAAGAGCGCTACCAAAATTGGGATTGGAATTACGGAAAATCTCCGAAGTTCAACTTACAACATTCACACCGCTTCCCAGTTGGACAAGTTGACGTTCGTCTTGAAGTGAAAAAAGGAACAGTAACAGAATGTAAAATTTACGGTGACTTCTTCGGATCACTAGATGTCCATGACATTGAAGAGCGTCTAACAGGCGTACAATTTGATAAAGATGCATTCACTGTAGCTTTAGAAGGCGTAGATATCGCACGCTACTTCGGTAATATTACAACAGAAGATTTCTTGCATTTATTCTTCTAAAAGAAGAAGCCATCCCGAAATATCTTTTGGGATGGCTTTTTTTATTATGAATTCATTTACCGTTAAAAGCGTTCCTAAAAACATCTACTAGCAGGACATTCTTTTATTATAAAGGAAGTATATATAATTAAAGGAGGATGATCGAAATGAAAAGGATAATACACTTTATATTATTGATCAGCTTCGTTATTGGAATGACAGCTTGTAACGATGAAACTTCTTCAAACCGTACGACTTTGTCTATTGGAAAGCCAGCGTAGGATAATGTCATATATTATACACATACAAATAACAAACAAAAAATAAATGATATACAAACTATGTTTCAAAATAAGAAATGGAAAAGAAATGAAACGTTTAGTAGCGTTGGTAAAACGCCAGATGTTGTCTTGTCGATAGATGAAGACAATAAAGGATTACCGACACTATATGTTACAGTCTACTTGCATGAAAATGGAGCGGACGCTCTCAATTTGTATGGAGAGTATACGGCTTTAAATAAAGAGGAAGGTGAAAAACTTAGGGGAAAGATGAGTGCATATTATCCTACAATGATTTTAGCTACAGTTTAACTATATGTTTGTACCTGTTTCTTTCACATATAATTCTCGTATCTTACTAAAGTATTCTGGAAGAAAGTGGTTTATGTATATTCGATTAATGGAATATCACTTGCTACTTTAATTTTCTTTTAATATAATTAATTTAGAATTTTTAAATATTCTAAATTTTATAAAGGTGGGGTTTGTGTGAATCTCGTTCAATCTTTGGCTGAAACGGCAAAAAAGAAGGGGGATAAACCGGCGTACATATTTATGGATCAGTCGGTCTCTTATGACCAATTAAACAAAGTGGTCACTAGGTTTTCTAGTAATTTAGCAAAAATGGGCATTGGAAAAGGGGACAATGTCGCATTAGCTGTAGGCAATTCACCACATTTTTTAGTAGGTTTATACGGAACGATGAAAGCCGGAGCAACTGTCATTCCGATTAATCCAATTTATACAGCAGACGAAATACATTACATATTACAAAATGGAGATGTAAAAACAATCATCGTACTCGACGTCCTTCTACCTGTTATACAATCTCTTACAACAAGACTTCCTTCACTTGAAAATATCATCATATGCGAAACCTCATCAGATTTTAACCATACAGAAACTGAAAAAATGAAAACGTTTACTAGTTTTGTAGGAACTGGAGATGTAACTTACGAAGGTCCTGAACTAGATGAAGAAGATGTAGCTGTTATTTTATACACTTCAGGTACAACTGGAAAGCCAAAAGGCGCTATGTTAACACATAAAAATTTATATAGTAATGCAAGCGATGTGGCGTCGTATTTACAATATACTGCGGACGATCGCGTCGTTGCGGCACTGCCGATGTTCCATGTATTTTGCTTAACAGTGGCGGTCAATGCGCCGATTGTGAACGGGGCGACTATTTTAATGTTACCGAAATTTAGTCCGAAAGAAGTATTCCGTATTTGTCGCACGTACGAACCAACGATTTTTGCTGGTGTACCGACAATGTACAATTATTTATATTTATTCGAAGAAGCAAGCGCAGAAGATGTGAAGACGCTTCGCCTTTGTATTTCAGGTGGTGCGTCAATGCCTGTTGCCCTTCTGCAAAACTTTGAAAAACGTTTTGACGTTATCGTTTCAGAAGGATACGGTTTATCAGAAGCATCACCAGTTACTTGTTTTAACCCGTTAGACCGTCCTCGTAAACCAGGATCTATTGGCACGAATATTTGGCACGTAGAAAATAAAATTGTGAACGAACTTGGGGAAGAAGTACCTGTAGGCGCAGTTGGGGAATTAATTGTTCGCGGACCTAACGTTATGAAGGGTTACTATAATGCGCCAGAAGATACTGCGGCGACAATTAAAGATGGCTGGCTATATACAGGAGACTTAGCGAAAATGGATGAAGAAGGTTACTTCTATATCGTCGATCGCAAAAAAGATATTGTTTTAGTTGGCGGTTATAACGTATATCCTCGTGAAGTAGAGGAAGTATTATATACTCATGATTCGGTAGCTGAAGTTGTCGTAATCGGTGTTCCTGATGAAAACTTAGGAGAAGCAGTGCGAGCTTACGTCGTTCTGAAGCAAACAAGCGTAACAGAAGAAGAGCTTATGCATTACTGCACGTTACATTTAGCGAAATATAAAGTGCCAATGAGCATTGAGTTTTTAACAGAATTGCCGAAGAATACAACTGGTAAGTTGTTACGAAGAGCTCTGAGAGAGAAGGCATTGCAAGTGTAAAAATACAGATATCCATCTCTATGACTACATATTTAGAGATGGATATCTTTTTGTCCCAAAAAGCTGGATTAGTTTGGATGGACAAAATTCCTACTGATTAAAGTTTCACGTTATTTTTTAGAATTGGTTAAGCTATAAGCCCATATATTTAAAACGTAATATTGCTAATAAGGAGGAGATATACGTGGAGCAGAAGGAATTACGCTTACGGAAAGTACAATATCTTATTTGTGACATTATGGATGAAATGAATATGGAGAGTGAAAAGAAGAACTTAGAAACATTGCAAAAGGTAATTGATCACCTTTCAGGGGCGATTGGGGATTTAGTGGATCCATCGGGTACGTATTCATTAGATTATTTAGAGAGGAAAGTGCATACTGCTCATTATTTATTGTTTAAAAATGATCGGAAAGCATATTTGTGTAATAAATAGGAGTATTTGTTTAATCTTTTATTTGATATTGATAATCATTATCAATATGATAGTTATGTTGGGTATATTTATATAAAGGGAGATGTCATGTTGATAATGATTAAGAAAAAATATATTAATGCATTCGTTATAGCAGCAACTTTAGCAGTTCCACTAAGTGGTTTCAATGCGCCAATTGCAAAAGCAGATGTGATTGAGATGAAGGCAGCTAGTAAACTTGCAGATGGTACATATGACGTTATTTTAAAAACGTATAAAGATCAAACGAATGAAACATCTGTTGCTTCTACATATTTAAAAAATACAAAAGTAACAATTCAAGGTGACAAAAAAATCGTTACGTTAACAGTTCAAGATAGTAGCTATTTCCAGTATCTTAAAGTAGAAGATACTAATAAATTAGGGACATTCCATGATGTAAAAGTGATTTCTGAAGATAAAACAAATAATGGTACGAAAGTTGTTCAATTTGAAATCGATGAGTTCTCGAAAAAATATAATATGCAAATGCATATATTAATTCCAGCAATTAAATATGATCATAAATATCAAGTGCAGTTTGAAATCGATGCGAGTGCAATTGAAAAGAAATCTAAGTTCTCAGATGTACCGACTTGGGCACAAGAGTCAGTTCAATATTTAGTAGACAAAGAGGCAGTACACGGTAAGCCAGATGGTACCTTTGCACCAGCTGAAAATATCGATCGTGGTTCAGCAGCAAAAATATTAGCTACTGTTTTAGGATTAGAAATTAATAAAGATGCGAAGCCATCATTCTCTGACGCGCAAAATCATTGGGCTACACCATACATCGCAGCAGTTGAAAAAGCTGGCATTGTAAAAGGTGATGATAAGGGTAACTTTAATCCGAGCGGGCTAATTAACCGTGCATCAATGGCTTCTATGCTTGTGAATGCATATAAATTAGAAAGAAATGAAAATATTAAACTACCAAAAGAATTTGCTGACTTAAAAGATCATTGGGGTACGAAGTATGCGAACATTTTAATCCAAGAAAATATTTCAGTTGGAACAGATAATGGATGGGCTCCAGATAAATCGGTAAGCCGCGCAGAAGCAGCTCAATTTATTGCGAAGACAGATAAGTTAAAGAAATAAATCGAAACTAAAATCAGTGGGATTCCATTCCCGCTGATTTTTAGCTTGTATGAAGTTTCTTATATAATAATTCTGAATTCCAAGTTGACACATGTGAATTACGGAATTAAAATGGAAAGAAATCAAACAGAATACAATAGAAGCTCATCAGAGAAACTGAAGGCGCACAACGTTCACTTTTGTGAATAGATTGTGTGCCTTTTTCTATTGTACAAACTAAGGGGGCTTTATATATGAAACAGTGGAGTAAGACAGCATTAATGAAAAGTACAGGTGTTTTATTATCAGCATTTGTCCTTTTGTCAGGGTGTGGTTCGGCAACATCCACTAACAATTCTGAAGGAAGTGCAGATAAGAAGACAGTCGAACTTTTAAATGTTTCATATGATCCAACGCGTGAGTTATATCAAGATTTCAATAAAGACTTTGCGAAGTATTGGAAAGAGAAGCATGGTCAAACAGTAAATGTAAAGCAATCACACGGGGGATCTGGAAGTCAGGCACGCTCCGTTATTGACGGCTTAGAAGCAGACGTTGTAACACTAGCGCTCGCTTATGATATTGACGCGATTAGTAAGAAGAAACAACTAGCAGAAGATTGGCAGAAGCGACTTGCGGATAATTCTACTCCGTATACATCAACGATTGTATTTCTTGTGAGAAAAGGAAACCCGAAAGGAATTAAAGATTGGGATGATTTAACGAAAAAAGGTGTGTCTGTCATTACACCAAACCCGAAAACATCTGGGGGAGCACGGTGGAACTATTTAGGGGCGTGGGGATATGCACTGAAGAAATATAACAATAGTGAAGATAAAGCGAAAGAGTTTGTCGGTCAAATTTATAAAAACGTGGAAGTACTAGATTCAGGAGCACGCGGGGCAACAACAACTTTCGTTGAAAAAGGAATTGGTGATGTGTTAATCGCTTGGGAAAATGAAGCGTTATTATCACAAAAAGAACTTGGAAAAGATAAATTCGAAATTGTAACACCTTCGATTAGTATACTTGCCGAGCCGCCAGTAGCAGTTGTAGACAAAGTCGTTGATAAAAAGGGAACGAAAAAAGTAGCAGAAGGATATCTTGAATATTTGTATTCAGAAAAAGGGCAAGAAATTGCGGCGAAAAACTTTTATCGCCCTCGTAATGAAAAAGTAGCAGAAAAGTACGCATCACAATTTCCGAAAGTTCAATTATTTACAGTTGATGAACTATTTGGAGGATGGAAAAAAGCACAAGAAAAGCATTTTAATGATGGCGGCGTATTCGATCAAATGTATAAAAAATAAGGGGGGATGAGGTGACGTTATATGAGGAAGAAGCGTGTCTTACCAGGGTTTGGATTATCTCTTGGATTTACAATGCTGTATATGAGCTTATTCGTACTTATACCACTTTCTATCGTATTTATTCAAACTTCGCAGCTAGGCTGGAAGAAGTTCGCACAAGTTATAACGAGTGAGCGTGTGTTGCATTCCTATCAAGTAAGTTTCACAACTTCACTTGCAGCGGCAATCGTAAATGCCATTTTTGGTTTATTAATTGCTTGGGTACTCGTTCGCTACACATTTCCAGGGAAGCGGTTATTAGACGGACTAATCGATTTACCATTCGCTCTTCCGACTGCTGTAGCTGGTATTACACTTACGACGCTTTATGCGGAAAATGGCTTTATTGGAAAAATATTTAGTGTGTTTCATATAAAAGTAGCTTTTACCCAGCTCGGCATTATTGTGGCGCTTACGTTTATTGGCTTACCATTTGTCGTTCGAATGGTGCAACCAGTGCTGCAAAGTATTGATAAAGAAGTAGAAGAAGCAGCTTCTAGTTTAGGGGCATCACGCTTTCAAATATTTGTGAAAATTATTTTGCCAGAAATATTCCCGGCTCTACTTGCTGGTTTTTCACTCGCCTTTGCTCGGGCGTTAGGGGAATATGGATCTGTCGTGTTCATTGCAGGTAATATGCCGATGAAAACAGAAATTGCACCGCTTATGATTATGACGAAACTAGAACAATATGATTATGCAGGCGCAACAGCTGTAGCGGCTGTGATGCTTATTATTTCTCTCCTTTTCCTACTATTTATTAATATGATTCAAACTTGGAGCAGAAGGCATGAACTGAAAAGTGAATAGGAGGGGAGAAAATGGAACCAACATTATTAGAAAAGAAAATAGTAAAAAGCGTATCAGTTAAAAAAGAATCTAAATTTGTACCAATTCTATTCATTACGATAACAATTTTATTTTTATCTCTCTTTCTATTACTGCCGCTCGTGACAATTTTTATGAAAGCGTTCGAACGAGGAATTGATGTATATATTGCCGCTGTAACAGATCAAGAAGCATTTTTGGCAATCAGGTTAACACTTCTCGTTGCATTAATTGTTGTACCGCTGAATACGATATTCGGAATAGCAGCAGCTTGGCTTATTACGAAGTTTCAGTTTAAAGGAAAGCAAGTATTATTATCTCTTATTGAACTGCCGTTTGCTGTATCACCAGTTATCGCAGGATTAGTATTCGTTTTACTTTTCACACCTCGTGCTGCTCTTGGCGGATGGTTAATGGAACACGGGATAAAGCTCATCTTCTCTGTTCCTGGCATTATCATTGCGACGATATTTGTTACGTTTCCATTCGTTGCGCGTGAATTAATCCCAGTTATGCAGGCGCAAGGGAAAAGTGAAGAAGAAGCGGCGCTATCACTTGGCGCAAGCGGCTGGAAAATGTTTTGGCACGTCACATTGCCAAATATAAAATGGGGTCTATTATACGGCATGATTTTATGTAATGCCCGGGCCATTGGTGAATTCGGCGCCGTTTCCGTTGTATCTGGTCACGTGCGCGGCATGACAAATACGATGCCGCTTCACATTGAAATTTTGTACAATGAATATCAATTTTCAGCAGCGTTCGCTGTGGCGACTTTAATGTCACTCATCGCAGTTTTTACGCTCGTTATAAAAAACTGGATTGAATGGAGAATGGAAAAACGACAATAAGGAGTGAGTGCGGTGAGTATTCAAATTCAAAATGTATCAAAACAATATGGTACATTTCAAGCGCTGACAGACATTCATTTGGATATTCCAAAAGGAGAACTTGTTGCCTTATTAGGCCCATCAGGTTCTGGGAAAACGACGTTATTACGAATTATTGCAGGCCTAGAAGAAGCGGATGGAGGTTCGATTTCTTTTGATGGGGAAGATTTAACTGATATTCACGTGAAAAACCGGCAAGTCGGTTTCGTCTTCCAGCACTATGCACTTTTTAAACATATGAATGTATTTGAAAATGTCGCTTTCGGTTTAAAAGTAAGAAAGAAAAACTTACGACCTTCAGCTGAAGTAATAAAAGAAAAAGTAACAGAACTATTGAAACTAGTAAAAATGGATGGTTTCGCAAAACGTTATCCAGCGCAATTATCTGGCGGACAACGCCAACGTATCGCACTAGCCCGGGCGCTTGCAGTCGAACCGAAAATTTTATTGTTAGATGAACCGTTCGGTGCACTTGATGCGAAAGTACGGAAAGAATTGCGAAGATGGCTCCGGAAACTACATGACGAATTTCAAATTACGAGCGTATTCGTAACGCATGACCAAGAAGAAGCGCTAGACGTTGCGGACCGCATCGTTGTAATGAATGAAGGGCGCATTGAACAAATGGGAACGCCGGAAGAAGTGTATGAAAAACCGGCAAGTCCGTTCGTATACGACTTTTTAGGAAACGTGAATTTATTTCACGGCCGCGTTCATAAAGGTAAGCTAAATGTAGGATCAGTGGAGCTAGAAGCACCAGAGCATAAGCACGTTTCAAACGTAGACGGAGTGGGATATGTAAGACCACACCACCTATCAATCGATCGTACGAAACAAAGTATAGATGCCATCCCTGCGAAAGTAACATACTCTCACGCAGTTGGCCCTGTCGTATATGTAGAATTGAAGCGCGACGGAACAGATGAGTATCTAGAAGCAGAAATTAGTAAAGAACAGTTTAGACAGCTAGGCATTCAAACAGGTGAGTTTGTATACGTACATCCGAGAGAAGTGAAAGTGTTTATTCCGGAGGATTTTGTTATTTAATAGTGAAAAGCCACACCTATATGAGTATTTATAGGTGCGGCTTTTCTTTGTTTACGTGAATGTCTGATTTTTATATATTCCGCCTCATCAATTCCCCAACCTGCGTCGCAATAAACGCAACATCAATGTCAATTTCATCCAACACGTAAGATTCTAAAATGCCCATTACAGCCGTTCCTAAAAACTTTAAAACGATGTGTTTATCAATGTTTTTATTGTGAAGATTGATGTGCTTAATATTTACGTTAAACGTGCATAACAAGTTATAATAGAAGAAATCAATAAGGAGGCTGGCTGTGAAAAGTTTTCGTTATCTCAATATATTCACTATTTTAATTGTATACACACTACTCATGTTTTACATCGGCTGGAACGGATGGGTTTGGCTTCATGCGGTATTCGGCTGGGAATCTTGGGGATATTACGCTTTCGTAGTTGGCTTCATTTCATATGCGTATATTCTCGTACAAGTATTTAAATTCCTTCCTTTCCTGCGAACGGTCGGTTCAATTTGGTTTGCGGTTATACAATACGCGCTTATGTTATTGCCGTTAGCCGATATTACAGTTTTCCTTCTACAGTTTTCAATGGAGAAAGAGACGGCAATTATTTGGACAGGAACGGTCGTTTTACTCGTATTCATCTTTATCTTTGCATATGGAGTATTCAACGCATATAGTCCAGTAGTAAGAAAGTACGAAGTGCACATACCGAAAAAAGTAGAAGGGCGTAAAAGTTTACGCATTGCGATGGCCTCTGATATGCATTTCGGTAAACTGTCTGGAGTTGCTCATTTAAAGAGATTGGTTCGTCATGTAAATGAAATGAAACCCGATATTATTTTACTGCCTGGTGATATTATCGACGATCATCCAGGTGTGTTCATTCAGAAAAATATGGGACCAATCATGAAACAGATGAAAGCTCCATTAGGCGTATATGGTGTGTTAGGAAACCACGAGTATTATGGAAGAGCGGTTCCTGAATTTTTACAAGAGATGGATAAGATTGATATTCGTATTTTGTTAGATGAAGTGATTACAATTGAAGATCATTTTTATCTCGTTGGAAGAAGAGATAAAACAGAGCGAGATCGCCAAAGTTTTGAAAGTCTAATGAGTACGGTAGATAAATCTATGCCAGTTATCGCAATGGATCATCAACCATTCGAGTTAAAACAAGCAGCGGAGGCTGGCGTTGATTTACTATTATCCGGTCACACGCACCGCGGACAAATGGCACCGAATCATATTGTCACGAGAAGAATGTACGAACTAGACTGGGGATACGCACAAAAAGGTGCATTCCACGCAATTGTTTCTTCTGGATTTGGATTCTGGGGACCACCGCTTAGACTTGGAAGTAGATCTGAGATTGTGCAGGTTGAAGTTACATTTGAATAGGATTGTGAAATAGAGAGCGGAGTGCTCTCTATTTTTTATTTAAAGGTACAAAATATTCGATTGAAGTTCTTTATTTACTCTCTGAAAAAAGAGATACTATAAGAAGACTCTGCTTGAAAAGGGGGATTTTAAGTGATCATATCAGATGTCATATACGGTGAGTTTAAAGTAGATAAAGTGTTAGAAGAATTAATTTTAAGTAAACATGTGCAAAGGCTGAAAGGGATTCATCAGGCCGGAGCAAGTTACTTAATGAACGAGAAATGGAATGTAACGCGCTTTGATCATTCAGTTGGTGCTATGTTGTTAATTAAAAAGCTTGGTGGTTCAGTAGAGGAGCAAATTGCAGGTTTACTGCATGACGTATCGCATACTGCTTTTTCTCATGTGATTGATTATGTTTTTGATAACGAAAATGAAAGTTATCATGAAGAAATATTTAGTGCTGTCGTTAAAAAGTCGGAAATCCCGGCGATTCTTTCAAAACATGGTTATAACTATGAAGATATTTTATTAGATGATTCGAAGTGGACGTTACTTGAAAGATCCGCACCAGAATTATGTGCAGACCGAGTGGATTATACATTGAGAGATATGTATACATATGGATACATTTCTTTAGAAGAGGCTCAAGAATTTTTAGATGATTTAATCGCAGTAAATGGGAAAATGGTTCTTCAAAATATCGAGATTGCTGAATGGTTTACGAAGACGTATTACAAAGAAGTAATCGATTTCTTTATGAAACCAATGAATATTTATGGAAACGATATGTTAGCTAAAACGTTAAAATTAGCTCTTCATAAAAAGGTTATTCATGTAGATGATTTTCTTCTCGAAGATGATAAGCTTATAGAGAAATTGCAGCTATGTAAAGATACAGAAGTACGTGCTTTATTAAGCAAAGTTCATCCGAATGTAAAAGTAGAAGAAGATAGAAATGATTATGATCTATATCAGAAAAATAAAGTACGTCTTATTGATCCTCCGTTACTTCATGAAGGGGAAGTTGTTCAATCGTCTATTGTGTCAGAAAACATAAGACAGATGAGCGATATCGCTTATGAAAAAGCAGTAAGAGGGATGTATGTGAAAGTGATTTCTGAGTAAAAAAGGTAGAGCATCCAATAGGGATGCTCTACCTTTTTCTCATTAATGATCAAACCAATTCCAAACCTCAATATCTCCAAGAGTAGCATAACGTATGTGAGGGGAATTTTGTAATTTTAATAACTCTTTCGACGGCCCAGTAATGACAATTCCGTATACTTTGACGCCGTTATCTTTTACATACTGATAGCGTTTATCTAAGTTTAGTTCGCTTTCAGGAAGCATAGCAACTGTACTTACAGTTTTTTTATGTGTAGAAAGAATACGCATCATTTCAATTACTTTGTCTTCTTGCGTTTTCTGTTTTTCTGTTTCATCATCAAGGAATCTTATATGTTCTGGAAAGCCTATAAAGTCGCTTCCAGATAGTATGAAATCTTCTTCGTTTATTCTTTCTTGTCCTGTGTCTAAAGCGTACCATACAGGAGTTGGAGGGAGTTCTTGTGCTTCAAATACGCTATATAAAAGTGGTTCTAATTCTTTTAAAGTGTAAGCTTTGTCAAAAGAAATTGCTACTTCTGCAACGGTTCCCTCATGTACTTTTGCAAGTGTATCCCAAACCTTTTTAGATGCTTCTTTCAAATAATCACCTTGTTTTATTTTTGGATGAACAAAGTAGATGTTCGGTTGATAGTGCATATTCACCCAAGATTTATTTGTGATATTTAAAGAAGATAAGAAGCTGCTTGTTTCTATTGTACCGAGTGGCATTTCTTTTTTACCGACCGTTTTTACTAAATCAAATTGGCTGTTTGTTCGAAAGAAAGCTTCTACACTTGTTCCGCCCCCCATAATGCGGCTATTTGGGATAGTTGCTTCAAGTGCAAGAGAAGGAACATCTCTTATTTCTTTTAGCCGTTTATCATTATCAGCTTGAAAGTAAAAGGCAGATAATACCCCGCCGATTATATATATAACGATACAAATTGCTAGTATAAAACCAACCGTTTGTAACCGATGTTTCCACTTAATCCTCCAAAAAGGAACTTTAAGATCTTTTGGCGGTAACCTTTTCTTAACGGGTTCGGTCTTCGCAAGCAACTCATCCAAATGCACTTCACACTCTTCGCAAGTCTCAATATGACTCTCTAGCTGCTCTTGTTCATCATGTGTGAGCGTTCCTTTTTCGTACTTCTCCCACAGTTTTTTGAATTTTTCACAACCCATCTGTATCACTCCTTTATGCTTTTCGTTTCTTTTCTTCCTCGGTGTAATTCAATTTTTACTTTTGCTAACGAGAGACCAGTCATTTCTGCTATTTCCTTATAAGAGAATCCGTAGTAATCTCGTAGTAGTAACACATTTCGTCTTTCGAGCGGAAGAGAGGATATACTTTGTAACCAACTAGCAATCTCATGTTTTACGAAATAAGAGTGTTCTGTACTTGGCACGTTTGGTAAGTGGAATTCTTTAATTTGCGTTGTTTTATACTTCTTTTCTTTTCGGTACCAATCGATAAAGGCGTTGTAGGCGATTGTAAATAACCACGGCCTAATTTCTTCTCCTTTATAATAGTCAATATGGACGAGCATCCGGTAAAATGTTTCTTGCATGAGATCTTCAGCACTATGAGAATCTCCGGTTAGGGAGAGAAGATAGCGAAATAAATCTTGCATATGCTCGGAGTAAATTTCTTCTAATGATTGACTTTGTTTCACTACATTTCCCTCCCTTCATACATAACAACGAAATACATATAAAAAAGTTATAATTTTTACGAAATTATAGTAAAAAACGTCAAGAATTGGATAGGATTCTCTTTTATCATAATACATATAAGGCGGGTGAACAGAGATGGAAAGCTATGAAACACAAATTCAAAGGTCAATTGATTATATTGAGGAAGATGTAATGGAAAAACAAACGCTGCGTAATTTAGCACGTGTTGCAGGTTTTTCTGAGTCGCATTTTCATCGTGTATTCCAGGCGTTAGTAGGCGATACAGTAATGGAGTATGTTCGAAAGAGGAGGTTAGCCCGGGCAGCTTATCAACTTTCTCATACGGATGAAAAAGTTATTGATATCGCATTTGAGCATGGCTTTCAATCTCACGAAACGTTCACGAGAGCCTTTAAAAAATTATTTCAAATGACACCAAGTGAATATCGAAAACAAGAAATTGAAACACCAATGTATTATAGAGTGAATGTAAAACAAAGAAAATTAAATCCATATTTAGGGGGCATACAAATGGAATATCGTATTGTAAATAAACCAGAATTTTTAATGGCGGGTTATGAGCTGAAGACGACAAGTAAAGAAGGAAAAAACCATCAAGACATTCCAGCATTTTGGCAAGAATATTTACAAAAAGATCTTGGAACGACGATTCCGAATCGTAAAGATACGAGCCAATGGGTAGAGCTAGGATTATGTACTGATTTTAATTTAGAAACAGGGGACTTCACTTATATTATTGGAATGGAAGTTACAGACTTTGAAAATGTACCAAATGCAGTTGCAAAACGT
The DNA here is from genome assembly GCF_040838255.1 of Bacillus sp. C30. Lineage (NCBI taxonomy): Bacteria > Bacillati > Bacillota > Bacilli > Caryophanales > Bacillaceae > Bacillus > Bacillus sp. C30. Next base: position 17,115 of record NZ_JBFPJH010000047.1, read on the forward strand.
ACATTCCCTGCGGCGACATATGCAGTATTTACAACGCCGAAAGTTCCTCATGAAGAAATGGTATCGTCTATTCACCAAACGTGGAATGCAGTATTCTCAGAATGGTTCCCGCATTCAGGATATGAACATTGCGGAGTTACAGAGTTTGAACAGTACGATGAGCGTTGCCATGCAGATAAGAGTGAGTTTGCTCAAGTTGAGCTTTGGATACCAGTGAAGAAGAAATAATAGAAAGAAAGACCGTTCAAAAGGTATTTTTGGACGGTCTTCTTTTATTAATAGGTTGCTACTATTGTTGTATTTTATAGTTAAGTCGATATAACTTCATTTACTAGCGCGCTGCTCCGAAAAGAGAAAGGTGCTTTATAAAAGCACCTTTTTCTACGAACTAAACGGAAACACAAGTATAATCGTCGTTCCTTTTCCAAGTTCACTATCAATGAAAATCGTTCCGTTATGGGCATGAACGAGCTGTTTTGTAATGGCGAGACCAAGTCCAGTTCCGATGTTGCTTTCTTCTGTATTCGTTCCTCTGTAATATCGCTCGAATAGAAGTTCTTTCGTTTTATCATCCATACCTTTTCCATTATCTGAAATAGATAGTCTAAATGAATTTGCATTTTGCGAAAGTTTTACGATTACGTTTGTCGTTTCATTATTATGTTTTACAGCGTTTGCGAGTAAGTTTTCGATAATACGTTGGAACCATTTTTCTTCAATAAAATATTGGATTTTGCTTGAACTTGGCACGAATTCAATGTTTTGATTTTGTAGTGTCGGGTTATTAATAAATTGTAATAGTACTTTTCGGACGAACTGATTAATTTCAACATTTACGTGTTGCGCAGGAAGAGTATCATTTTTTAATTGATATGTTAAGCTTAAGTCGTCAATTAATGTAGTCATATATTGAGATTTTTCTTTCATTACATGGCCAAATTGTTGAATGTCTTGATCCGTCCAATTATATTGCTTCGATTCTAGTAATAATGCATAGCCGTATATAGAGCTAAGCGGTGTTTTTAGATCATGCGTCAGGCCAGTAATCCACTCTTCACGTGTTTGTTGCAGTACTTTTCTCATTGCATCGTTCTTTTTCAAAGTAATAGAAAGGTGCTCTAGTGAGTTTGTAACATCTTTAAATATGCGGAACGACCATTTTTCTTTACCAGAGCGCCGAAATCGAACAGGTTTGCCTTTTTTACTAACAGGTTCTTCATATTTTCCTCCGGCTATGTTTTTAAGCCAGCGCATCGTGTGTAATAAAGGCTTTCCAAACTTATTTCCATACCAAATTGAAAGAATGACTAAATAAGCAAACACAATAAGGAGGATTAAGCTGCATCCGATTAGAAGTTTCTTGGTAAATATATCATCTAATTCATCATCTGGATAATAATGAGCGTTTGGGGCGGATACAACGACGAGATGACCGCTATTTGAATCGTAAAAACTAGATATATTTTCTTTATAATTCCACGGTTCTTTTTCATTAAGAGCCGTTTTTATAGCCGAAAATGTTTTTTTCTTCCCAGTTGGATAGGAAAAAACTTCTTCGCCATTGTTATTAAATATTTGCAGTGTTGCTTTTTCTTTAGAAAGTAATTGTTTTTCTTGTTCAGTTAATGCAAATTCATTTAATGATAAAGAAGGGTGTCCTTGTTGTATCGTTTTTAGTAATGCATTACTTTTTAGTTTGGCACCGTAAATAACGATCACTGGTTTCTTTTCTAATTTAATTTCCCAATAGTTAAATTTATAAATATTGTTGTTACTATTCTGTAAATACGTAAGTAAGGATGTCTTTGTGTAAGAGGTCGGAACATCGTTAGGCGTATTAAAGTTGTAAAGGACCTTTCCATCTTCATCTACAATTTGAAGCCAATCACTCTTTTCTGTTATTAAATCTTTTACCTCAGATTTTAAAGTAATGTTATTGTCTTCAGAAGAAATATATTCGGAGATTGTAAAGGTATCATAATCAGAAATATTAGGTTCATATAAAGTACTATTAAGAAGAAAAATTAAATAAGAAAAAGAAGCAATTACTGCGATAAGTAACGTAACTAAGACAAAAACGTGTTGTAAAATAAACTGGATTATAAGTCGTTTATTAAAATTCATATCTTTAACCTACTTTGTAATGAACTTATAGCCAAGTCCACGAACTGTTTTTATGTATTCTGGTTTACTTGGATCTTGTTCAATTTTTTCACGTAGTTTTCGAATGTGAACCATAACAGTATTATCATCTCCATTATAGGCAGGTGCTCCCCAAACTTTTTCATATAATTCTTCCTTTGAAAATACGTAGTTCGGATTCTCACAAAAGAATAGTAGTAGTTGAAAGAGTTGAGCGGAACATTCGACAACGTTTCCATCTACTGTTAGTTCCGCAGAATGTTGATCAATTTCAAATCTCCCAAAAGAAAAGGAGTATATTCTTTGTTCTTGTATGTTTTGTTTCATATGTCTTCGGAGTTGAGCTTTCATACGAGCGACTACTTCTAGTGGATTAAATGGTTTCGTAATGTAATCATCCGCACCGTATGAAAATCCGGAAATTTTATCTACATCAGATGTTTTTGCTGTTAGGAAGAAGATAGGGCAATCCGTTTTTTGGCGAATGATTGGACAAATGTCAAAACCGGATTGTCCAGGAAGCATTACATCTAAAATAATTAAATCGTAATTGTTTTGCTCGGTGAGAGATAAGGCTATTTCCGCAGATGTTGCAGTTGTAATATGAGAAAAACCTTCTTTTTCAAGAATGGTAGTTAGTAATTGTAAAATTGCTGTTTCATCATCAATGAGTAGAATATTTGCGTGATACATATGAATCCCTCCTAATTTCCTCGAATATCATATCATCTTTTTGTAATTTATGGAATTTTTAAGGAAATTTTAAGGTTTTCTTTCACAAAAAATTAAGATTCAAATGATATGATAAAAGTAACATGGGGAGGAGATGAATGTGAATCCGTTTCAAACGATGCGAGCTAGATATTTTTTAATTGTATTTGCATTATTAATTTTAATAGCACGAAGCAGTAATG
>NZ_JBFPJH010000474.1:0-2114 GCF_040838255.1 Bacillus sp. C30
CTTCAAAAAAATAAAGATTTATTAATTGAAATCGCAACAAGAGATGTAAAATCTGTATTTGCGTATTTTAAAACAACAAGAGACGGACTATCTATGAAAGAGGCACAAAAGCGTATTCAAGTATACGGCCGAAATGAATTAACTTCAAAAAGAGCGCGTATTGCGGAAGTAATGATGAAGCTAAGTGGAATGATCCCAGGTCTTTCAAAACAAAATATGGGTGATGACTTACAATGTGAAACAGTTACTGTTTCTAGAGTAGCTGGCTGTAGCGTAACAGGGCTAAACAGTGAACTAAAAATGATGGAATTACCAGTACAAGAGCTTGTACCTGGAGATATGATTTTTCTTGCAGAGGGCGATACAGTGCCAGCAGATGTACGTATTATTTATGCAAATGATTTATTAGTAAATGAATCTATGCTGACAGGAAATGATGCTAGTATTGAGAAATTTGAAAGTTGCTATCATCTTGAACGTAAACGATTTATTCCATTAAAACGGATGAAAGACTATAATCCACTTGAACTTGAAAATGTATGTTTCAAAGGTACGTATATTGTTGACGGAAATGCAAAGGCTGTAGTTGTTTCGACAGGTAAAAATACGTATTCAGGAATACTTCATACTTGCTGCGGTAGAATGTCTTAATGTGTTAATGATGCTAAATATACAAAAACAATGTATAATAGACAAAGTTGAACAAAAACGTAGAATGGTAATCTATATATAACCTTACGTGATAACGTGAGGTTATTATTTTTTGTTAGTAGGAGAGGAATTATGAAAAAAGTATTATTAGTTGATGGTATGGCACTATTATTTCGTGCTTTTTACGCAACAAGTGTATATGGACAATTTATGAAACGACAAGATGGTACCCCGACGAATGGGATTCATGGTTATATGAAGCATTTATTAACAGCAACACAAGCAATCGAACCAACGCACATTGTAACGTGCTGGGATATGGGAAGTACGACATTTAGAACGGAATCTTTCTCGAATTATAAAGCAAATCGTGCAGCACCGCCGGAAGAATTAATTCCGCAATTTGATTTAGTGCAAGAAATGACTGCGAAATTATCTATGCCTGTAATCGGTATGAAAGGTTATGAAGCGGATGATTGTATCGGTACGCTTGCAAAACAATATTGCAATGAAGCGGAAGTTTATATTTTGACAGGTGATACAGATTTACTTCAACTTGTTGATACGAATGTTACAGTTATGCTTCTTCGTAAAGGAATTGGAAATTACGAGTATTACACACCGGAAAAAATCATGGAAGAGAAAGGTGTAGAACCTTGGCAAATTGTTCATGCGAAAGCTTTCATGGGAGATACAAGTGATAATTATCCGGGTGTAAAAGGTATTGGTGAAAAAACAGCGTATAAGCTGATTCAAGAATACGGGACAGTATCGGCAGTGCTAGAAAATATAGCATCATTAACGAAAGCGCAGCGCACAAAAATTGAAAGTGATTTAGAGAATTTAAATATCTCTTTACAATTAGCGCAAATTCATTGTGAAGTTCCAATTTCATGTTCGTTAGAAGAAGGGTTACACACAATGAACGAAGAAAAACTACGATTCGTTTGCGACGAAATGAATTGGGGAAGACCTGAAATATTGATTAATATGCTTTAAAGGGTATGGAAAGGTAGATCAAATATATTTTTGATTAACCTTTCTTTTTTTGTTCACAAAGTTGTCAGAAAATAAACGGAATTTTCATATGAAGTTCAAATGGAATTCACAACAATCAACTATTATAAGGACACACAGATAAATCCTTATCCCGCATTAACGGGAGATAGGACTTCTATCTCAGTATTATAGCTGAATAAAGAGTGATGATGGAAGAGTAACTCCCTGTAAAAGCCCGATTGATGTAGGCTAATAATTAGTGAGGGTAAATCCTCTCATTGATTAAAGTTTCAAGTTATCTTTTATATAAACCATCCCCAAAGGAGGAAAATAAACATGCGAAAAAAAGTGAGAAAATCCTTTAAACAATTATTAATAGAAAATAAACAATCCCTACTAACTAATAAAGAGAATATGAAAGAAATTGAAGAACGGATTGAGAAACGACATGTAGCATATAATGG
>NZ_JBFPJH010000475.1:0-2112 GCF_040838255.1 Bacillus sp. C30
CAGGATTTTTTTCTATATGATGATATAGAGAATTTTTTAAACTCTTTTCACTTTTCAATAGTGCTTGCAAATCGTGAATATTATTCATTTTATAAAATGCTTCTGCACGTAAATGTATAAAATAAGTTGTATATGCATGATGCGGAAGCATATGATTGATTTTATCTATTACCGCTAACATTTCTTCATAGCGCTCTAAATCTAATAAATATTTTACTTTTTCAAAATAGAAATATGGTACTTGAGGGAACTTTGCAATCGCATCATTAATGAGTTGTAACGCTCGCTGCTGTTCACCTTTATATGCATATAATTGCGCCAATAAGTACGTAGCTAACTCTTCACAATCTTTATGCTGCTGACCGAATAAAAGTTGTTCCTCTGCCTTCTCCCACTCACCAGTCTGTATATATAAGTAACCCCATTTATCAAAAACTGCACGCGTACTATGCTTTTCCGCCTTTTGCATATAGGCATAGGCCTCTTCATTTCGCTTCATATCTAGCAAACATCTAACTAACGTAAAGTATGCTTTCGTTAAAACATCCGCATCAGTTTCCTCTTCATTTACCTTTTCCAAAGAATCTTTTAACAATTGTTCAGCATCAAGGATTTTACGCTCATCAATTAACTCATCACAATATAAAGAGAGCGTTCTCATATTTGGGAATTTTTTATAAGTATAACGAATTAAAAAGGAGCTATATTGATGCATCAAACCTTCATCAGCAAGACGAATTAATGTATCAAACTCCTTAGGTGACGAGACGTTAGAAAGCCAGTTCTTCACGTATGATAACTTATTCGTTTCTTTTATATGCGCAATTTCATTATTTATCTCATGTAATCCATCTAGGAATCTCTTTTCTTTCAAACAAATCTCTAATTGCTTAAAATCTAGCATGCATTCACCTCAAATTATTATTTATACTGCTATTTGCAAGCAGTATTCTAACCTACTTGCTTAGATTTTACACATCATATAGTATGCATTCAACTAAAACCTCATATAATGAACGATATTATTTAATATTATTCAAGTTTATAACTAAATATCTTAAAAACGATACTTTTTCTCGTTATTTTGTTTAATTTGATGAAATAACATATATTATTCGAAGATGGGTTTTATCTTCTTTTTTGAGGCTTCATTCAGTGGATGAAATTATATTAACGATTTCCTGAATATATCTATCGTAACTTACAATAAATTAACGATTTGATAAGATATATCGATTTACCGACAAGCCTTGATAATAATGGTAACCTATCCATATTAGAACTGTAGCAATTCTCCTTCTCCCTTACTGTTCTAATATGATATTTGCTTCTTTATTTCACCAAATGTAATTTTCATATTCGGAGCATATACTAAAGATGCATGTATATGAAACACTTCAAAAAATCTTAGTTCTGCTTCATATTGAGCGAGTGCTTCAGCAAATGTTAAGCCCCGACTCATTAAACGGTCTATAAATTGTTGTTTTTCACCTGGATTACTAGCAATCCCCTCTTCTTTTAGAGAATTATATAATCCTTGCTTATCATTTTGATTTAAATTAGGATCTAAAAAATTCACTTTATCACTTACTCTACATTCAATATTTTTAACACCTAATTCACTTAAATACATTGGTATTTTCATGCCAATATTGCCATCTTTACCACTTCTATGTGCATCTTCTTCAAATAACTTCTGCAAAACACCAAGCTGGATAATTTCCGATTGAATTAATCCGTCTAGCGTGTATGAGGACATATTAGAAATCCAATGTGGTTCAAAACAAATAACATGTCCGCCCTCCTTAATCGAATTTATCATTTTTTGCAACATTACTTTGGGTGAATTCATATGTAATAAAAAAGCATGACTGACAGCTATATCGTATTTATTTTTCACTTCAATTTCTGTCGCATCCCCCTCAATAAATTCTGTTTCATATGGGAGTGCACGAAACAACTCTCTCGCTTCAGCTATTAATGTTTCTCCTCTATCAATCCCTGTATACTTTGTTCCAATTGGAAGTAAAGGAAGCAAAATTAAACCTAAATAACCATATCCACAACCATAATCAACAATATGTATAGGATCAGTAATCTTCCAAACTGAAT
>NZ_JBFPJH010000476.1:0-2101 GCF_040838255.1 Bacillus sp. C30
CGTTATAACATTAGAATAGAAGAGGGGGAAGGAATATGAAAAATTATATTCAAGGAATTGATCATGTACAAGTAGCGGCGCCAGTAGGATGTGAAGAAGAAGCACGAGAATTTTATGGTAATAAAATTGGTATGGAGGAAATCCCAAAGCCAGAGGAATTAAAGAAGCGTGGTGGGTGTTGGTTTAAGTGTGGAAATCAAGAGATTCATATCGGAGTTGAGCAAAATTTTAATCCAGCTAAAAAAGCGCATCCAGCTTTTTATGTTTTGAAAATTAATGAATTTAAACAAGGGTTAATAAAGCAAGGTATTGAAGTAATAGATGATCATGCGCGACCAGATGTAATCAGATTTTACGTGTCAGATCCGTTTGGAAATCGAATTGAATTTATGGAAAATAAAAACTAGGTGAAGGTCCACCTAGTTTTTTACACTTTTCTAAACAATCCTAATACTTCAACAGTCTCCGTAATATTAACGAATGCATGAGGATCAATTTCCGAAATCGTTAGTTTCATACTTGCTAATTCTTCACGTGAAACGACTGTCATAAGTACACGTTTTTTCTCGTTTGAATAAGCACCTTCACCATCAAGTAACGTAATTCCACGTACTACAGTTGAAAGAAGCTTTTTTTTCATTTCTTCTGCTTGATTTGTTACAATCATAAGTGTAACTTTACGATGTTTCGTATGAACGGCATCAATTACTTTACCAGTTACATAAATTGAAAGTAAGCTTGTAAGGGCAACATCCCAAGTGAAGAAAAATCCTGCAATGACAACAACAACAGTATTTAATGCAATAAGGAATCCACCAAGTTTAATATCTCGCTTACGAGATAACAACATACCGATAATATCAAATCCACCAGTTGAACCATGGCAGTTAAAGACAAGACCAATACCAGCTCCGGCGATGACACCGCCAAATACAGATGATAAAAGAGGATCTGTTGCTACGACTTTTACTGGAACATAGTATAATGCAACAGATAATACAATTACAGAAACAACCGTGTTAAAAATTACTTTTTTTCCAAGACCTATGTATCCTAAAATAAGGATAGGTAAGTTCAATACAAAGTTAATAATACCTGTGTTTACAGGGGTTACAATCCCTAAAATAATAGCAATTCCGCCAATTCCACTACTTAAAATTTTATGGGGGATAAGGAAAAGATTAAAGGCAATTGCGATAATAATAGAACCAAAAATAACACCAAGAAATCTGACCATCTCTTTCCCGTCCTTCACTAAATAATCATATTATTTCAAGATTATATATGAAATTGAAAGTTTTTGGGGAAAACAGTTTATTTTGGAAAATTAGATTAATCCGAATAGTTCGAGTGTTTGATAAATTGGGAGGGGATACAGATATGAAGATAACGACGTATCAACAGAAGAGTCCTTTAAAACAAGAGTGTGAGGATTCATTTTTTTGTAATGAAGATAAAATGATTTACGGTGTATGCGATGGAGCAACACCGTTAGTTCCATTTTGTGATGAAGAAGGACATAATGGAGCATACATCGCTTCACATTTATTTGCAAGTCATTTTACTTCGCTACGAGAGATCAATAGTTTACAAGATGAAGTTGCAAAGGCGAATGAATTATTGCAAAACAAGATGCTAGAGTACAAGGTTGATACGAGAAAAAAAGACCATCTTTGGTGTACATGTATTGCAGCAGTTCAAATAGAAGGCGAAAAACTTGAATATGCACAGTTAGGTGATTGTATGATCGTTGCAATACTTCAAAATGGAGCGATGAGAGTATTAACGAAAGATACGGTTCAAGGAATTAGTAAACGTGCAAAAAAGAAGAGAGAGGAAGATAGAGAAAAGGGATTACCTATACCTGAGGAACACGTTTTTCAAGACGTTCGGGAGCAGTTAAAATACAATCGCTATCTTGCAAATATGCCAAACGGCTACTCAGTTGCAAATGGGATGAAAGAAGCTATGGATTATTTACAATATGGTGAATTACAGGTAGCTGAAGTAAGTGGGGTTTTTATTTGTTCAGACGGATTGTTTCACCCAGAGTGGTCGTTAGAACAAACTGTAGCATATATAAGAAAGAATAGTATAAAAG
>NZ_JBFPJH010000477.1:0-2097 GCF_040838255.1 Bacillus sp. C30
ATACAAAGGTTAGTTCTAAGAACTAACCTTTGCTATTTCTCTATCATTATTTCTTTAGAGAAGCTTCATATGCTTTATATTCTTCGTCAGTTGCAGGTACTTTAATTTCACCAGCAGTGATTTTCTTCTCAAACTCTTCTATTTTTGTTAAAATTTCTGGGTTTACTTTTTTCACATTATCAGTTGTTTTCGCGATACCAACGCCATCATCTTTTAAGCCGAACTCTTCTACTTTACCGCCTTTTAACTTACCATCTTTCGCTTCTTGCGCTACTTTTGCTACTGCAACATCAACACGTTTTACCATTGAAGTTAAAGTTACGTTTTCAGGCATGCCTTCTTGATTTTGGTCACGGTCAACACCGATTACCCAAACATTTTCACCTTTTTTCTTACGGTTTTTCGCTTCTGTGAATACACCGTTACCAGTTGCACCTGAAGCATGGTAAATTACGTCAACGCCTTGACCGTACATTGCTGAAGCTAATACAGATCCTTTTTCTGGCTTATCAAATGCATCAGCATATTGTGATACAATTTCGATATTTGGATTTACTGCTTTTGCACCAGCTTTAAAACCTGATTCGAATTTTGTAATTAATGGACTCTTCACACCACCAACAAAACCAACTTTATTTGATTTTGTTGTCATCGCTGCTACAGCTCCAACTAGGAATGAACCTTCATGGTCTTTAAATGTAATACTTGTTACGTTCGGCTTCTTTACAACAGTATCTACAATCGCAAATTGCTCTTTTGGATACTGTTCAGCCACCTTTTCAATTGATTTTTCCATTAAGTAGCCAATACCAAATGTTGTGTTATAATGATCTTTCGCAAATTTCGTTAAATTTGGAATGTAATCAGCATCTTTACTTGATTGAAGGTAACGATATCCTTCATTTTTCTTTAAATCGTTGTCTTTACCGAATTTTGTTAAACCTTCCCAAGCTGATTGGTTAAATGATTTGTCATCAACGCCCCCAACATCTGTAACCATACCAACCTTAAACTCTTTATCCCCTTTTTTGTCACTATCCGCTTTATCCGAGTTACCACATGCACCTAACACTGTACTTGCTGCTAACGTTAACGATAATAAAAGACCTGTTTTTTTCTTCATACTAGAAACCCCTCCTGAAATGTTTTGTCTAATGATTCATACGCTGCTGTCCCTTACTTCTTGCTGTCACCTCCCTAAAAAGGAACTTCCCTACATACGTTTTCTTAATACGTGGAAGCTAAACTTATCAGCTCTAAAGTAATTAATAGAATATAAGATTGGCTCATCATTTTGATCATAGTGCATTTGTTTTAAAACTAGCAGTGCCGTTTCAGGTTCACATTCTAAAATCGGTGAAATTTTCGGGTGATAACCAATCGGTTCAATGTGAGCAACTGCGTATGTGATACGCTTGTGCGTATTATTATGTATTACTGTAAGCAGCGATTCCTCATTGTATCCCGATAAATCTGGTAATATCTCTTTTGCCAGTTTATCAATGCAATATACAACTGGTTCCCCATCCGCTGTACGAACACGTTCAATCATTACTGCGCTAAAAGCATCTTCACAATTAAATTTCTCTTTTTCTTCTTCTGTTAAAGTTGTTGTAGATGATGATAAAAAGATTGTTCCTGGTGTTTTCCCCACACTAGAAATCATATCTGTAATACTAGAAAGTTGCTCTATTCCAGAAGAAAATAACGGCTTCGCATTTACAAATGTCCCTACACCATGTCTACGAATAACAACATTTTCTTCTTCTAAAATACGTAGTGCTTCCCTTAAAGTTGCCCTACTTACACCAAGTTCTTTCGCTAGATCAAACTCTGAAGGTAACTTTTGTTTTTCTTTGTAAGCCCCATCTTTAATTTCTCCTTTGATGTGATCAATCACCCGCAAATATAGGTGACGACTATCGGATTTTACTGACATAAGACTCCCCCGCATTTCAATTATTCGACCTCTGATGTAAGACTTCTTTTCTCTTTTTTCAACTTACAACATAGTATAAATTACTAAATACTTAAAATAAGCGTAATTATCGAATAAATATTAATAATTTTTCAAGATGAAATTTTCACACTTTATAC
>NZ_JBFPJH010000583.1:0-2091 GCF_040838255.1 Bacillus sp. C30
ACTTATTAGACAGAGGTACCAATCTTTCAACCGAATACAAGATTCAAGGGGGTGATCGGTATCACTCTATCTACAAATATAAGTATCTCATATAACTAGATACTCACGGGTTTATAGGTAAATCCCTTTCCTAAAAAACCTAACTTTATCATACGAGGGGGTGATAATCATTGGATGGCTGGATGCAGTATTTAAAAGAAATAGTGAATTAGGATTTATGTTTGATGTGGAAATGTTTATTGAAAAGGCAAATAGAGTCCACATGAAGCGACTAGCAATTGAGACTTGTATATCCTTTTTAGGAAGGACAATTAGTCAATCAGAATTTAGAGTGAAAAACGGTGAAACATTTGAAAAGGATGAGCTTTATTACCGATTAAATGTTAGGCCGAATAAGAATATGACAGCTAGTACCTTTTGGGAAAAGTATATGTACAAGCTCATTTATGATAATGAAGCTTTAATTATACAAGCTGATGATGGTGATCTACTTATTGCTGATGACTTTGAACATAATGAATATGCTGTTTTTGAAGATACTTTTACAAATGTCACAGTAAAAGATTATCAGTTTAAGAGGAGCTTTAAACAAAGTGAAGTCATGCATGTAAGATATCGGAATGACAAATTATCACCGCTTATTGATGGTCTTTTTGCTGATTATGGTGATTTATTCGGTAGGATATTAAGCTCTCAAAAGCGCAAGGATCAAATTCGCGGAACTGTTGATATGGACATGCTTGCTGCAAAGAGCAAAGAACACCAATCAAAACTTCAAGAATTCATTGATAACATGTATAAAGCAATTGGTGAAAAGGACATTGCTATCATTCCACAACAACCAGGTTTTAAATATGCTGAAACATCAGGCTGTGGTAACTCTGGGCAAAGTGTGGACGAAATAAACAAAGTTACAAACGGATTCTTAAACCAAGTAGCAATGGCTATTGGTATTCCGACAGCCTTGTTATATGGAGAAATGGCTGATGTTGAGAAGCAAACGAAAAATTACATGCTTTTCACAGTGAACCCTTTGTTAAAAAAGATTTCTGATGAAGCAAACGTTAAATTCTTTGAAAAGAACGAGTACCTTGAAGGACAAAAGATTGAAGTGAAAGCTGTTTCTTATCAAAGTATATTTGATCTTGCGACAAGCATCGATAAACTTATTTCTTCAAGTGTATTTACGGGAAATGAAATTCGATTAGAAGTAGGATATGAAGTTTCAGATGATCCTAACTTACATACACATCATATTACGAAAAACTATACGAAACTAACTGAATCTGAAGGAGGTGAGAAACAAAATGACAGTGAAACTTGATATTAAAGGTCCAATCATTTCTAATGATGAAGCTTGGATTTATGAGTCATTTGAAATGGATGCTACTTCTCCAGGAACAGTAATGGCAAAGTTAAATGAAGCAAACGGTGAAGATATTGTTGTAGCTATTAATAGTCCAGGTGGTTATGTATATGAGGGGTCAGAAATATATACAGCTTTAAAAACTTATTCGGGACATGTAGAAACACAAATCGTTGGTTTAGCCGCAAGTGCCGCATCTTTTATTGCAATGGCTGGTGATAAAGTTCGAATTGCACCAACTGGACAAATCATGATTCATAATGGGTCTATGTGGAATCATGGTGATCATCAGGAAATGAAGAAAGCTGCCGATATGCTAAGAGTAGTAGATAAATCCATTGTAAATGCTTATGTCATTAAAAGTGGAAAGTCGGAAGATGAATTACTTCAAATGATGGATGAAGAGACTTGGATGAGTCCACAACAAGCATTAGAGAATAATTTTGTGGATGAAATTATGTTTATGGAGAATCCAGTGAAAGTTACAGCTTCAAGTGCTGTCTCTACGATGCTTCCACGGAAAGTGATTAATGGACTTAGAAATGGTGTATTCAATAAAGAAAAGACAGTAGGAATCACCAAAGAAGATTTAAACACTGCATTATCAGGGCTAAAAAACGAAATTCTAAATGATTTAAAAAACAATATAGAAGAACAACCAAAAGAGCCAAATCCGAAACCTGTAAAAAATGGTGGGATTAAAGGGCTCTTTTTAAAATTATAAA
>NZ_JBFPJH010000478.1:0-2090 GCF_040838255.1 Bacillus sp. C30
TATTTACACACTTAATGTATATTTTTATTTATTTCATCTTTTGCATTTCTGTTTCATAGAAGAAATCTAATGTATCTATCTTACCTGTTCTATAAAAGTTTTCTGTAATAATAACCTTACGAACTGGATACAGACACTCATAGCCGTCTTTTGCTAATGTATATATTCTTTTCCCAATGTTTGTTTTGTTCTTGTCACATAAGTACCTGTTTGCTTTTTTCTTATTTGGAATAAAAAAGCTATATCGTTTTGATCTGTATACTATTTTCATCCGGATCTCCCTCTTAGATATTGTAAATTTCATGTTAGGTAACGGCATGAAGAATGACAATATATTTCGGAAATATGTGGAAGTTAATTTAAAGTATGAATTACATAGTACATTTTTCACCGTTCTAAACAGAAAGAACAAACGTATCCTTTATATGTTATAGGTGAGAAATCAACAGCAGGGTTCATTCCATATGTGATACGATATGCTCACTAACATTATTAATATGTACTATATTTTGGTTTTATATACCAAGATGGTATTACATCAATCCCAATTTGTTTCATGGATTCTATTTGTCTACCCTCATTTTTCTTTTTACTACTCATCAACATATATATATGAATTTTATGTTATTAAACATTTGTAAGTCCCATCTATTTTGTTTACATAATAATATTATAACGAAAAAACGAACCAAAAGGTTTCGTTTTTATAGGATCGTTCCTAAAATATAAATTTAACGTTTAGGAACTGAATTTTCATAGATTTTATGCAGTTCCAAAAGGTATACCTTAACAGACACATATTGAACTTAATCTTATTAACTATCGATATTTTTATCCGTTTGTGAAGAATGCTTCTTCAACTTGTATATAGCCTCGTAAGGCAAATTAAATTAAGGAGCAAAAATTATGAAAATAAAAATCAAAACACCAAACGGATTTAAATTAAAACTTTGCATCTTCCCAAAATCAATTAGCGCTATTGGATTATTAGTTCTATCTCTTCACCTAGCAGGAATCATTTGATTCTTGCTTTTCTTTTTCGTTCGTTGTATTCGTTTGTTTTGTTAATTTGAGAGGAAACTTTTTCAACAAAAGAGGTATCCTGTACCAAAAAGAGAATAATATATATCAATTCCCCTTATGTTTTTTGTACATATGTACAAAAAGAGGCGATTTTATTCGTTTCTTTTTTTGTTGTATTTGTCATTATTGGTATATAAAACCAAAATCCAGTGCATATTAAGCAAGATGAAAGACTTACTGTATCACTCCTGCATGAATGGGACCTCCGAACTCCTTATATCAAATGTAGTGGATATGTTTGTTTTCCATCCTAAGGTGAAGAATGCACTATGTAATTCATACCTAACATTACACTACCGCACACTGTTCAAATTACATAGTTGTTCTTCACCTTGAATTCAACATCATCTTCTTCATCCCAAAACTCCTCTATCCAATAATGATAATGCTTTTATCATCCTACCTTTTTAGGTTTCCAAAACGTCCATTAATGTGTAATTTCTATATAACAAAGAAAAAGAGCCCAACATTTAGTATTTCCTGCATAAACTTCACTTTATTAGCCATCTATAATTTTTTATATAAATAGTCCGGTATGTGATATTTTAATGTCCGTACACAATAAAAGAGCAACCATGCATCAATCGCCCTTTCGCCAATCTCTTATGTTATTACTATAACTCATTTTTTCCAGGGTTTCGTTACCTAGAAAGTATTTCACCTGTTGGTGTAATTAACTAAATTTTTTTTATTTTTGGTAACACCCTTACATCTTTTTTCATATATTATCTTGAAATCCTTCCTTATCGAAGTATTCGTTCCCTACTTACACACACAGAACGATACTATGCGACTGTAAGTTTCAAAAAAAACGAGTACTGCTTCTGTCACCAGTACTCGCTTTTTTACATAACAAAAGAAAAAATTAAAATGAAAAAGGTATCACTCACCAAAGAGAGAATAATATATATGTCCAGTCCTAGTGTAATTCTTTGTATATATGTGTTGGAGAGGCGATTTTATTCGCCTCTTTTTTTATGTTTATGTACACGCAATTCCTCCGTACC
>NZ_JBFPJH010000479.1:0-2089 GCF_040838255.1 Bacillus sp. C30
GAAAAAGATAGCATGAGATTTCTTCATACTACCTTTTGAAATATATACAATTTCTTTTTAAAATTATTTTTAAAGTAATAGATACAGCTATTCTTCAGTAGGATTTTTAGGACCATTAAGCTCCAATTGATAAAAAGCTAAATTTAGCCATCGATTGAACTTATAACCGGCTTTTTTTATTGTTCCTGCATGAACAAATCCATAGTTTTGATGCAGGGCAATACTTTTCTCATTTTCTGCGTCAATTCCAGCAATTAAGGTCATATATTCTCTTTCTTTTGCTATTGTAATTAATTCTTCTATTAAAGAGGACCCAACTCCATTTTTTCTATATTCCTTATCAACATACACAGAATGTTCAACTGAATATTTATAGGCAGGCCATGCCCTAAAGGGGCCAAATGTCGCAAATCCTACTACTTTATTATCTAGCTCGTAGACTAAAATTGGATAGCCATCAGCCTTTTTTTGTTCATACCAATCTATTCTATTTTCAAGGGTTACAGGTTTGTACGCATATACAGCTGTTGAATTAAGGATTGCATCATTATAAATATCTAAAATAAATGTTACATCTTTTTTCATTGCTTCCCTTATCATTGTTTTCTTCCTTTCATAATGATATTTCTCTGTACCTTTCTTTCAACTGATCTACCTAATAATAATTCAAACTTATTTTTACAACCGAATTCTAGATTTTCGAAAACCATCAATTGCATTTAGTACCGCAGATAATATGAAGATAATTATCCCTCCACCAATTAACCACGTTTTAAATTCCTCTGGAGAAATTGTAAACATATTTGCCACATACATAATGAATCCTTCGTTAAATAAATGAGGATTTACTACAATTACAATGAATACTATTGTTGCAGCTAACTGTAGGATTGCATTCCCAATTGCCAACCTTGTCGTCCATTGTCCCTGTACTAACTTATAAAGAGATATAGCTACTTCGAAAACGATCATAATTACAACGATTGGCCAATACTGAAGTAAAACATCTTGATTGAAAGTTGGTGCGACAAATTTCAGTCCATCTGCTGCACCATTATATACGCCAACAAGATGATTCGCATAAAAGTAAAGGGTAGCCCAAACTGCTGTCCACATCAAACCTCCAAAAACTTCAAACTTTGAGATCGACTTTTTCTTTGGAACATACGAGATATTTTTCAAATCATCAGGAGTCCATTTTTTTAAACTTGTCGTCAACGGTTGGGTACCTTTGTCTTTATCTGTTCTTTCTAAAATAGCAAACACAAGTGTCAACCAGAAAAATACATGGAGGCCTACTTCGACAATTTCCCCAATGCCTTTACCTATCAATTTTAAAATAACATTTAATACCGCTTGATCACCAGTATAGCCTATAAAATTTTCTGCAATCATTGCAATGAGTGCGATAACAGCTGCAATTGGTAGGATCATTTTTAATAATGTCGTATACACATCAAAATAGCGTGGTCCAATTAAATGCATCGGTCTATCCAAATACCCATTAGCCAATGAAACTGGGCTCCCCAATTTTCCAAGGACACTCTTTACATCTTCCTCATTGTACTCATCAGGTAACATATCCTCTATTGTCGACCGTAGTTCAAGCGTAATATCTTCACGATTTTTTTCAGGTAATCTCTTCGCAACTTCATGGACGTACATATCAATCAAACTCATTCTCGTCCTCCTCCTCCTTTAATAGGTTATAAAGCTCTTTTGAATCCTTTATCCACTCCTTTTTCAATTGTAAAAATATCTCTAATCCATATTCACTTAAAACATAATACTTACGAGGTCTACTCTCCGTTTTATCCCAACTACTCGTCACTAGCTCCTGCTTTTCTAATCGGCGAAGTAGTGGATATAAAGTACTTTGATCTATCATGATTCCTGATTGCTCCAATAATTGGACAAGCGAATATCCATATTGCGGCGTTCTTAGTTGACTTAAAACCGCTAATGTCAATGTCCCTCTCCTTAGCTCAGTAATTAATGAATTTAATAAAGTATCCATTCACCCACCTCATTTCCATTACTATATGTCATACAGTATGTGTTTTATACTATGTATCGTACAGTATTAGTG
>NZ_JBFPJH010000575.1:0-2081 GCF_040838255.1 Bacillus sp. C30
AGAAACAGGCCCAACAGGAGAAACGGGTCCAACGGGAGAAACAGGCCCAACAGGATCTACAGGACCTACAGGACCTACAGGCCCAACAGGAGAAACAGGATCTACAGGAGTATTATCTTCCAGTTATGTAGCTTATATGGCAGATGCTTTTTCTAATGCCACTATTCCTGTAGGATCAGCTATAAAATTTAATTTAGCTGAAACTACAAGTACTAATATTACAATTTCAAACTCATCAACATTTACTGTGCAAACTTCTGGAGTATATATGATAATATGTAATATTTTAGTTAATGATGGTGAAACTGGTGTATTTTCACCTTTTGTCAATGGGATAGAAAGAACTAACGCTATATCAGGAATTATAGCTTCAGCAGGTGCGCCATCTTCTTGTACAATAATGGATGTACGTCCATTAAATGCAGGGGAGACAATTGAAATTAAAAATTCAAATAGCACTCCAGTAACTTTACGTAATACAAATATTGGTAATCGCAGAGCGGCATATGCAAGTTTACTAATTATACAAATCGTATAAATCACAACAGTGCGCACTTACACAACTTAAAAAGTTTGTCCGTTCTTCACCAAAACATCGATTCGAGGTACATTTAAAAATGTCTAGGCTCAACCCGATATGACCTTATCGGGTTGTATTTACGCGGACTCAAGAAAGCTGTGACCTGTTGTAGTACGGTTATGAAACGATTAAGGCGAGAAGGGAGTGTGGATGCCAATGTTTCACAGCAGCCGTACATTTATTTTCCTCAACCTTCTACCATTCGAAAGGCAAGTCAAAAAATCCCTCATTTCTTCGGTATTGTGGACGTATACAAACAACTCATTCAATATGAAAAACCTAAATTATTTAAAGTTGAGCCGAAATAGGGTAAAGAATATATGGAACCCGATGCATTTACAATTTGGCGTAACTCACCTTTCTTCATCGAAGTTCAAAAGTCAGTTTACAGTAAAAAAAATATACAAGATAAAATAAACAGATATGAATTATACTTCCACAGTCAAGAATGGCATAATGAGTCCTGGCAACCAAAAGGCTCGAAATTCTTCCCTTCAATTCTCATAATTACTGATAAACATTATGAAATTAACTCTTCTAATTTACGTATTTTCCAAGCTACTTCTATACAGGATTTTATGAATAAATTAGCAGTGAAGTTATAAAAATTGTATGGAATGAATTTATCACATATTAAAGTCTGGATCAAAATAGTACTTGTCCATCAAGTTATTCACAATACCGTTGAAATACGCAAATTTCCCCTTAGCCATTTTTGCACCAGACTTAACTTTCATCACAAACTCTTTCACCGCTTTTAATCCGATCGTTAATTCTTGCTCCTTATCAAATGCTGTAGCACCTGTTGTATGGTTAACGACTCTATTACACTGTCTTACAACCTTCCACAGTTCTTGAATTGTTTTTGATTCAGAGTAAAAAGAGCTAACTAAAGAAACAAAACGTTCTGGTACCCAGTGAGCCACGAAATCAGCTTCTTTAATGTTCTCTTCAGGAGTATTGCTATTCTCATTACTATTACGTTTGTTTATATCTTTTATATTTTGTTTTAAGGAAATAGGTTTTGTTTTAATGGTCGGACACTTTGTAGGGCATTTACCAGGTACCTTGTCGGACACTTCTTCCACAATAGGTTGAATGATAATTGCATTAGAAGTTTGAAGCATATCTTTTTTACGTTTCATAGATACTTGCTTGATTATTCCTAAGTCCACAAGTTTCTTCATTAAACGTTGTACAGTTTTATATGAAACTTCCATCATAGCAGCGATTGAATTTTTGCATAGGAAACTAACACCTGCATATTTACAGCCATGGCGTTTTAAAATTTCAAGTAATGTAATTAGTTTAGATTGTACGTCAGTACGTTTAATAGACATAAGGATAGTATCATGGTATGTACGTACAGTTTTATTTAATTCTTCCACATTTTTGAATGATGATAAGTTGCGGAAGGATTCTTTATTTGCGATAACATCGATACGTTTTTTCATAACGGTTTGTCTCCTTTTTGGAAACAAAAAAGCAACGTCACCTATTT
>NZ_JBFPJH010000048.1:0-19052 GCF_040838255.1 Bacillus sp. C30
ATCTTTTTATCGTTTATTATCTGGAACTAGATTAAAATCGTTCGTTCTATAAACCGACGTTCCATAATTAATAGTGTGAATTGAATGGCCTCATTAAGTGTTAATAAGCTTGATGAGGTTGTTTTTTATTAAAAATCAAATTCAATAACATATAGAAATTAACCATTATCCAACCTAAAATGTTATTTAACTGAAAAAATATCTCGAATCCGAGATATTTCACTTGCTTTTTAATCACTTGAGTTGTAAAGTGATAGTAACGAAAGGAATTACTACTTTCGTACGAATCGTTTTACACATTGAATTATTTTTTCAACTATCACTTGACTAGTAAAATGAATTGATTACTTATTATAAATACGTGCTTCGTTGATCAACGAGCAGAAATAAAATTATAAAATACAGATTAAAACTATTGGAGGAATATAAAATGAACCAATTAAAAGGAATACACCACGTTACAGCAATTACAAGTAGTGCAGAAAAGAACTATGAATTTTTCACTTATGTGTTAGGAATGCGTTTAGTTAAAAAAACAGTAAACCAAGATGATATTCAAACGTATCATTTATTCTTTGCAGATGATAAAGGTAGTGCAGGAACAGATATGACATTCTTTGACTTCCCAGGTGTTCCAAAAGGAGTACACGGTACAAATGAAATTTCAAAAACTTCATTCCGCGTTCCAACTGACGCAGCACTAGAGTATTGGGTGAAACGTTTTGACCGTCTTGAAGTAGAACATACAGGAATTAAAGAGCAATTTGGTAAGAAAACTCTTTCGTTCGTTGACTTTGATGATCAACACTATCAATTGATCTCAGATGAATTTGATAAAGGCGTGGAATCAGGTACACCTTGGCAAGACGGGCCAGTCCCATTAGAATATGCAATTACTGGCTTAGGACCTGTATTTATTCGTATCGCGAACTTTAGTTATTTCAAAGAGGTGCTAGAAAAAGTTCTATTATTTAAAGAGATTGATCAAGAAGGAGAGTTCTACTTATTTGAAGTGGGTGAAGGTGGAAACGGTGCCTCTGTCATTGTAGAACATAATACGGTTCTTCCTGAAGCGCAACAAGGTTTTGGTACAGTGCATCATGCAGCATTCCGCGTAGAGGATCGCGCTGTATTAGAAGAGTGGATTGAGCGACTAAGTCGAGTTGGACTCCCTTCATCTGGTTATGTAAATCGTCACTTCTTTGAGTCATTATACGCAAGAGTTGCGCCACAAATTTTATTTGAATTTGCGACAGATGGCCCTGGTTTTATGGGAGATGAGCCATACGAAACACTTGGGGAAAAATTATCTTTACCTCCATTCTTAGAGCCAAAGCGTGAAGAAATCGAAAAATTAGTTCGTCCGATTGATACTGTGAGAAGTACTAAGGAATTTATTAAAGAGTAAAAATAGAAATAATAAGTAGAAGAGTAAGTAGTTTTAGCTGATAGCTGGAATTACTTGCTTTTTTATTTGGTCTATAAAATTTTCTGAAAAATGTTTCTCAAGTTTTTAAAATAGAAATATTTGGTATAATTAATTTAAATTATAAATTTTCTGACAATTATTTTTCAATACATAGAAAAGGGGTGATAATATACAATTCGGATAATTGTATAGAAATTCTAATTTTTTTGAATTTGGAGAAAAGGGGATGCGAAGGTATGGGAACAGATGTAGTAACGAAGGAGCAAATGAAACATTCTTTAGATAATTGGTATCGTGTAATGTTGCAGCAAAACATAGAGAAAGCAACGGAAATGAAAGAGGAGATTGATAGTAAGATTAGTGGTTTGGAAGTGGATCAGGAATTATCTTTGTATTTTACGTTATTAGATTTTAGATATAAAATGCTGACGGATTGGTTAAATATAAAAGAAAATAGTTTTGAAAGAATAGAATCTTTTGAAGTTCCAACTGAAGGATTTTTAGCATATTATTATCATTTTTTTAAAGGGATATATTGTACTTCAATGTCTAAATATAATGATGCGAAGGAAAGTTATGAAAAGGCAAATATACTACTGAAATACGTTTCGCACTCTTTAGAGAATGCTGAGTTTGATTATCGTATGGGTAATTTTTACTATCAGACGTATCAACAAGTTAATGCAATTGATTATTTGAGAAAAGCAAAAGAGGAGTTCAAAAAACATATAGGTTGCGAAATAAATATAGCGCTATGTGAAAATGCTTTTGGTCTGTGTTGTATTGATTTGAAAAATTACGAACTCGCGGAAGAAAGCTTTAATGCTGCTATGGATATTTTCCAAAAGGTAAATTATGAAAAATATATTTTAATGGTGCGTCATAATTTAGCCTTTTTGTATGCCAGTCAAGATTTATCGGAACTTGCAGTTCGTCATGCATCCGAAGTTACAAAAAAACAGCCGAAATTCTTTAAAGCGCTATTTGTTGAAGCTCGTGAATGTTATAAATTAGGACAATATCAATTGGTGGCAGATTTGATTGAAAAAGGTTTGGATATTTGTAAAGAGTTAAATAAGGAAGAGTTTCAATATCGTTTTATGATTTTGAAAAGTGTAAATGACAAATCACCTACATTAAGCTTAGAGCAAGTAGTTTTAGAAGGTATTTCTTATTTTGAAAAAGAAGAGCTATGGGAGTGTATACAGGAATACGCTGAAATGTTAGCCTTAAGGTTTTATAAAGAAGAGAATCACGATAAAGCAAGTCATTATTTTTACATGAGTCATAAAGCTCAAAAAAAATTATTAAAAAAAGGGGCGCTAAAATAATGAAAAAGATTCACTTTGGAATGTTGGGGATTGCATTAGTAGGTGCGTTATCAATTGGAGCTAATAGTTCATTTACAAATCAAGCATTAAATATAGGAGAAACAGGCGGAGCACCAGCAAGACCAGACTATGTAAGTATTGGGGACGGTGGAGGAGCGCCAGCCAACTTCAATAAAGGCGATGGCGGAGCACCTGCAGATAATAGAGGAGACGGCGGAGTAAGCCAACTCTAATAACAAAGAAAGGGACTTCAACAGGAAGTCCTTTTCTTTGTTATTAGGCCATGTAGAGAAAAGAATTGACTTACTTTAAATGTGTAACTATAATAGTTACAAAGTAACCATCACTAATGGCAGTGAGTAATATTTTTTTAGTATAATTGTAACTGTCATGGTTACAATTAAAAACAATCATAAAACAACCAAATAATGTAAAAACTTTAAATAGCAACAAGAGAAAGGAGACGGGAATTTTGAAACGGTTTAAATTTTATTTTATTAGCGGTATTGTGCTCGTTTTGTTAATCGTATGTAACTTCGTTGATAAGCCGATTGCAAAGGTTGAAGAAGTGAAAGATACTGTGATGATGAGGCTGAATACGAAAGAGAGTATGGCGCAGATTGATGGGCAGACGATTTATTTTAAGCAAATTGGTGAGGGGAAACCGCCTTTACTTATGCTTCACGGATTTGGTGGTTCTTCAGATGGGTTTGGTGATATTTATCCGGAACTTGTAAAGGATCATACGATTATTGCGGTTGATATTTTAGGGTTTGGGCGTTCTTCTAAGCCGGTTGATTTTCAGTATTCGTTTCCTGCGCAAGTAAATTTATATTATAAGTTAATGAAGAAACTCGGATATGATCAATTCGCAGTACTTGGTCATTCGATGGGCGGAGAGATGTCTCTAAATTTAGCGTATTTATATCCGGATGCAGTAACGCATCTCGTTTTAGCGGATTCTACAGGGATAGAGTCTTTCCAGCAAAAAGAAAGTTATGAAGTGCCGCCACTATCGACAGACTTACAAACTGTAACAGAGATTACGGATTATAATAAAAATGAAGTGAAAAATAGTCGCGATGATAAAGAGCATTATGATCAGCTTACGAAAATGAGAGAGCGCCGCATTGCGATGGAAGCAGATAAAATTAAGGTACCGACTTTAATTATATGGGGACGACACGATAAGAGTGTTTCTTGGAAAAATGGTGAACTGTATCATGAGCTATTTGCAAATAGTACGTTCCATATCATTGAAAAAGGATACCACGCACCGTTTCGCCAGGAACCAATAGAGTTTATGGAATATGTACAAGCGTTCTTCGCGAAGAATCCACAATAAAATTTTAAGCATAAATCCACTTCTTTCCTCATAAAGTGAAACTAATAAGGCTTGTCTAAGGAAAGGGATGAACGAAAGTGGAAACTTTACCATGGTGGATTTATCTTGTAATCATTGGGATCGTATTGAGTGGCTACATGGTTTTATATACTTCGAAAAAAGAGCAAGAGATGGATAATGATTTTATCGAAAAAGAAGGCGAAGTATATATGAAGCGCTTAGAAGAAGAGCGTGAGAAGCGGAATCAGGATAGTGATAAAGATTCGGTATTGCTTTAATAGACATTTTGAAAGGCTACCAACTAGGAGAACTTTATATCTAGGTGGTAGCCTTTTTCTTCTGGGGGAGCAGGTTATATAAGTTTAACTTTACATGTATACGAGATTCATCATGAACTTTTATTAATGGTATTTATATATATGTTTCCTCATAAGAATGGAAATAGCGCAGTATCTACAGGGGGGATTAACAATGCATAGGGATGAAACATCATTACATCCTGATACAGGTGTTACATCTGTAATGTTTGTTGAGCGTTCATTAAATGAAATTCGTTTTTGGTCTAGAATCATGAAGGAGCATTCTTTTTTTCTTCGCTTGGGGTTTAGATGCGAGGATACTCAACTAATCGAAGAGGCTAATCAATTTTATCGATTGTTTGAACATATCGAACAAATAGCGCATTCCTATACAAATGAAACAGATCCTGAGCAAATAAAAAGATTTAATTCAGAAGTACAACAAGCCGCAACTAATATTTGGGGATTTAAAAGAAAAATTTTAGGATTAATTCTCACATGTAAATTGCCAGGACAAAATAACTTTCCACTGTTAGTTGACCATACAAGTAGGGAAGCTGACTATTTTAGAAAACGTTTAATACAATTAAATGAAGGGAAATTAGATGCCCTTCCTGATGCTATTATTAAAGAAAATGTTTTCTTTTTAAGGATTATGGCAGACCATGCTAAATTTATTGGTCATCTTCTTGATCCATCGGAAAGAAAGCTTGTAGATACAGCACGGAATTTTAGCAATGATTTTGATGAATTGATGTATCAAGCAATTGACTTAGAATCTATGAAGCCACAATCCCAAACAGTCCCTCTTTTAGATCAATTTTTAGATCAAAATCGTGTGTCCGTTACATCTCTTCGGGATTTTAAGAAAACAGCACGTGATTTAATTGAGCAATGTAAAATAAAGAGTATCATTCATCCGTTATTAGCAGACCATGTTTTCCGTGAAGCTGATAGATTTCTTGAAATCATTGATATGTTTGATGTTCATCTTACAAATATTCAATCACAACCTAGATATTAGAAGATAAGGAAAGATAATATTTTACTTTCAGCTGAGAAGTTAACAATTTATTGTTAGCTTCTTTTCTTTTTGATGAAAATGTTTAAAAATGAAACTTTACGTTATTCTTTCTGGAGAATGATAAGAAGGGATGGCGTATTTTTTTATGCTTAATCTAGTCATCCGTTCATTGTATTATTGTTCGGGAAATTATTATAGAAGAAAAATATATGAAATCGACATATTACATAGCGTGCATTACGCTGTAACGCACAAGTTGCACAACCTATGCAACGATAACTAGCTTTACTCTTCATCATTTATTTGACCATACTAGACATAGAGAGGTGATAAACACAGTATGATTTTTAGTGAACGTTTAAAAGAGGAACGAGAAAAACGAAATTGGTCGCAAAATGATTTGGCTGAAAAAATTCATGTAAGTAGGCAGTCTGTTTCGAAATGGGAGACGGGAAAGAACTATCCGAGCATTGAAATTATTATTCATTTAAGCGATCTGTTCGGTATTACGATTGATGAATTGCTGAGGAGTGACGAAGAGTTGACGCAAAAAGTAATTGAGGATAGTAAGCAATTGGCGTATCCAAAATGGAAGGTGTTTTTCGATAGTCTATTTATGATGGGCGTATTTTTGTTTATTACAAAAATCGTTGTATGGGCGTTAAATAAGTTTGCAGGAGCAAGCATTACAATTGTCGCAGATGCACCATATGTAATGAATTTTTTACCGCTCCTATTAATGGTTGTAGGTGGCATGGCTTCTGATAAGTTGAAGAAAATATATAGATAAGAGAAAGATTTGTAAGAAATCCCCTACACTAGCTGTTCTTTTCACCCAAATTGTGTACTATAAAGGATAGATAGGAAGGGGACGTTTAGAATGGAATTTCATGAGCAAAAGATTTTGCCGGCAGTGAGGCAAATTAAAGATTTGGAGAAGCTATTACATAGTTCGTATGAGTATATTGTTATTTTAGATATTCATGTCGGTCAATTGAAGAGTGTTGTGTCGCTCGCGAAGCAGCATAATAAAAAAGTATTTTTACATGTGGATTTGATCCATGGATTACAAAGTGATGGGCATGCGACGGAGTTTTTATGCCAAGAATATAAACCGTACGGGTTATTATCGACAAAGGCGAGCGTAATTATGAAGGCGAAGCAAAAAGGTGTCGTCTCCATTCAACGCATCTTTTTAATTGATTCTAGCGCGATGGAAAAGAGCTGTAATTTGCTAGAAAAGACGAAGCCGGATTATATAGAGGTGCTTCCTGGTGCGTTAACGGGTGTGATCGCTGAAGTGAAAGAGCGTACAGGCGTACCGATTTTAGCGGGTGGTTTCATTCGAACTGTCGAGGATGTTGAAAGGGCGTTAAATGCTGGTGCGACAGCAATTACGACATCGAAAAAAGAACTATGGAAACATTACCAAAAAAAGTGACGAAAATGTGAAAAAATTCTGTTGACACCGCTTTCATTAAGGGTTAACATTATAGACAAGTTAATAAACGTGACGGAGAAAAGAAGAGATCCACATTTTATTGTTTCTATATATATTATATAGAAGCATGTAAGCTGTGGATCTTTTTCTTTTGAAAAAAACGAATGGCCATTCATTTTACCTCTATCACTTTTCGAAAGCATTTAAATTGATTGTGGAGGGATTTTATGTCAGCATTTTTAGGGGAATTAATAGGGACTGCATTGTTAATCTTACTTGGTGGCGGCGTTTGCGCTGGTGTAAGTTTAAAGAAATCGTTTGCGAAAGATTCTGGTTGGATTGTAATTACAATGGGTTGGGGTCTAGCGGTTGCTATGGCAGCGTATGCAGTTGGATCAATTAGTGGGGCACATTTGAATCCGGCTTTAACGATAGGACTTGCTTTTAAGGGAGCGTTCCCATGGAGTGATGTACCTATGTATATCGCAGCACAAATGATTGGGGCAATTATCGGGGCAGTTCTTGTATATTTACACTACTTACCACACTGGAAAGAAACAGAAGATCCAGGAACAAAGTTAGGTGTATTTGCAACAGGTCCAGCAATTCCGAACACATTTACAAACCTTTTAAGTGAAATGATTGGAACATTCGTTTTAGTATTTGGTATATTAGCAATTGGAGCAAATAAATTTGCAGATGGTTTAAATCCATTTATCGTAGGTTTCTTAATTGTAAGTATTGGTTTATCATTAGGTGGAACAACAGGATACGCAATCAACCCGGCTCGTGATTTAGGTCCGCGTATTGCACACTTCTTCCTTCCGATTGCAGGAAAGGGCGGTTCAAACTGGAAGTATGCATGGATCCCAGTAGTTGGTCCAATTCTAGGTGGATCACTTGCAGGATTATTCCATCAAGTTGTATTTGAAGGAAAACAAAATTCAGCACTTATTTATGTGATTATTACAACTGTGATTGTACTAACAATCTCTTATATGACAAGTAAAAAAAGTGAAGCTACTACAAATAGTAGAAAAGTAGCATAGGGGGAAACTGATATGAAAAAATATATTCTTTCATTAGACCAAGGAACAACAAGCTCACGCGCAATTCTTTTCAATAAAGAAGGAAAAATCGTTCATTCAGCTCAAAAAGAGTTTACACAACATTTTCCAAAGCCAGGCTGGGTTGAGCATAATGCACAAGAAATTTGGGGATCTATTTTAGCAGTTATCGCAACTTGCTTAAGTGAAGCAGATGTGAAGCCAGAACAAATCGCTGGTATCGGTATTACGAACCAACGTGAAACAGCGGTTGTATGGGATAAAACGACTGGAAAACCAATTTATAATGCAATCGTATGGCAATCTCGTCAAACAGTTGAAATTTGTGATGAGTTAAAAGAAAAAGGTTATAGCGAGATGGTTCGCGAAAAAACAGGTCTTTTAATTGATGCATACTTCTCTGGTACGAAAGTAAAATGGATTTTAGATAACGTTGAAGGTGCAAGAGAAAAAGCAGAAAACGGCGAGTTATTATTCGGAACAATTGATACATGGCTTGTATGGAAATTGTCTGGCGGTAAAGCGCACATAACAGATTACTCAAATGCATCACGCACATTAATGTTTAACATTCACGACTTACAGTGGGATGATGAGCTTCTAGACATGTTAACAGTACCAAAGAGCATGCTTCCAGAAGTACGTCAATCATCTGAAATATATGGAGAAACAATTGATTATCACTTCTTCGGTCAAAATGTACCGATCGCAGGTGTAGCTGGTGACCAGCAAGCAGCATTATTTGGACAAGCTTGTTTCGGTGAAGGTATGGCGAAGAACACTTACGGAACTGGTTGTTTCATGTTAATGAACACAGGCGAAAAAGCAGTAGCTTCTGAGCATGGCCTATTAACAACAATTGCATGGGGTTTAGATGGTAAAGTGAATTACGCATTAGAAGGAAGTATTTTCGTAGCTGGTTCTGCAATTCAGTGGTTACGTGACGGACTGCGTATGTTTAAAGATGCGAGCGAGAGCGAAGTGTACGCTAGCCGTGTTGAATCAACTGAAGGTGTATACATAGTACCGGCATTCGTAGGACTAGGTACACCGTATTGGGATAGTGAAGTACGCGGCGCTATGTTTGGTGTAACACGCGGTACGACGAAAGAGCATTTCATTCGTGCAACGCTAGAATCTTTAGCATACCAAACGAAAGATGTACTATGCGCAATGGAAGCAGATTCAGGTATTGAACTAAATACATTACGCGTTGATGGCGGAGCAGTTAAAAATAACTTCTTAATGAAGTTCCAAAGTGATATTTTAGACGTTCCTGTAGAGCGTCCAGTGATCAATGAAACGACAGCTTTAGGTGCAGCATACTTAGCTGGTCTTGCGGTTGGATACTGGAAAAACCAAGATGAAATTAAAGCACAGTGGCATATGGACAAACGCTTTGAACCAACGATGGAAGCGGAAACAAGCGAAGAGCTATATGCTGGATGGAAAAAAGCAATTGAAGCAACTAAAGCTTTCAAATAATCATAAACAGTGTTATAATGATGACAAGTTAATAATTCGGTAGGAGATTTGGAGAGACCACAACACGCTATAGAGGCGAAATCTATAGCGGAGTTCGTGGTCTCTTTTTTCGTTATCAAAGGGAGGAATTACCATGAAATTTTCAAGTAAACAACGTAAAGACGTATTAAACGGAGTAAATAAACAAGAGTTAGATGTGATCGTAATTGGTGGAGGTATTACTGGTTCTGGTATTGCATTAGATGGGGCAACACGCGGTTTATCAACAATTGTGTTTGAAATGCAGGACTTTGCAGCAGGTACATCAAGTCGTTCAACGAAACTTGTACACGGCGGTTTACGTTATTTAAAACAACTTGAAGTGAAAATGGTAGCAGAGGTGGGGAAAGAGCGTGCGATCGTATATGAGAACGGTCCCCATGTAACAACACCGGAGTGGATGTTACTTCCGTTCCATACAGGCGGCACGTTCGGGTCATTCAGTACATCAATTGGCCTTCGTGTATACGACTTCTTAGCAGGTGTAAAACGACGCGAGCGCAGAAAGATGTTTAACCGTGAAGAAACGCTAAATAAAGAGCCTCTTGTAAAACAAGAAGGATTAAAAGGCGGCGGTTACTACGTAGAATATCGTACAGACGATGCGCGTCTTACAATTGAAGTAATGAAAGAAGCGATTGAACATGGTGCGAAAGCTGTTAACTACGCAAAAGTAGACAGTTTCTTATATAAAGATGGAAAAGTATGCGGTGTACGTGTAATCGATTTACTAGACGGAGAAGTGTATGAAGTTTACGGTAAGAAAATTGTAAACGCAGCTGGTCCTTGGGTAGATACACTTCGTGAAAAAGATAACTCTAAAAAAGGGAAAGTACTTCAGTTATCAAAAGGTGTGCATTTAGTAATTGACCAAAAACGTTTCCCATTAGGGCAAGCAATTTACTTTGATACACCAGATAAACGTATGGTGTTCGCGATTCCTCGCGAAGGAAAAACGTACGTAGGTACAACAGATACGTTCTATGATAAAGACGCAGCTGTACCGCACATGACAACAGAAGATCGCACATATATCATTAATGCGATTAATTACATGTTCCCAAGCGTGAAAATTACAGAAAAAGATGTGGAATCAAGCTGGGCTGGTGTACGTCCGCTAATTTATGAAGAAGGTAAGAATGCATCTGAAATTTCTCGTAAAGATGAAATTTGGACTTCTGAATCTGGTTTAATTACAATCGCGGGCGGTAAATTAACAGGATACCGCAAAATGGCTGAAATGGTAGTAGACTACGTAACGAATCTATTACAAAAAGAAGGCCATAGCGCATATAAGAAGAGCGATACGAAACATATGCCAATCTCTGGTGGTCATGTAAGTGGTTCACACGGATTCCCGGCATTTGTTGCGAAAAAAGCAGGCGAAGGTACGAAATATGGTTTAACGACAGCACAAGCGGAAAAATTCGCGAAATTCTACGGCTCTAACGTTGACGTACTGTTTGACTTAGCGAAAAAACATAAAGACGAAGCGAAAGAATACAACATGCCGCTAGACGTTCTAATCCCACTTGTATACGCAATGGATTACGAAATGACAGCGAAACCAGTTGACTTCTTCGTACGCCGCAGAGGCGCTGTATTCTTCAACATCCACTGGGTATACGAGTGGAAAGAAGCAGTAATCAACTACATGGCTGCGAAACTAGGCTGGAGCAAAGAAGAGCAAATGAAATACACAGCTGAACTAGAAAAGGCGTTAAGAGATGCTGTAATTCCTGTAGATCAACAAGAGCAAGCAGCTGCTTTAGCTTAAAAATAAACCGCGTGAGGGAGAGCCCTCGTGCGGTTTTTTGTTTTATTATATTTGTATAGAGTGTACTGAAATTAACTGAGTGTAGATTTTTGTTGCTTAACAGGATCTGAATACGAAAGGTATAATAAGTATTATTATACCGTTTGAATAACTTAACAATTGTAGTAGTGTATTGGAGTTGAAATGAATCAATTTATTAATTTGCTTCTACAGTTAGGATTTATTGAGCAGGATTAATTTAAAGAGGTGAATGGAATGAATACTAATGTTCAAAAAGAGTTAAATCAATTAGTAGATAAAATGACTTCCTCTCTTTCTGATGTTAATAAAATTATTTTATTTGGGTCTCATGCTTACGGTATGCCTAATGAGGATAGTGATTTTGATTTGTGTGTAGTGGTTGATGGTATTGGTAAGAGGAAAAGAGAAGCCTTAAAGAAATTGAATTTAAGTATATTCGATGTAATGAAAACACCAGTCGATTTACTTGTTTACGGTTCTGAAGAATTTAATGAGCGTTCTGGTAATCCTGTAACAATGGAATACAAGATTGCTGAAGAAGGTAAGGTATTGTATGAAAAATTTCAGTGAGGCAAATTTATGGTTTGAAATTGCAGATTCAGATCTTAGAGCTTCTAATCATTTATTGTCTTTAATGCCTATTCCTTTTGCAATTATCTGTTATCATTGTCAACAGTGTGCTGAGAAATATCTAAAGGGGTATTTAACGTTTAAAGGAACTCATCCGCCTAAAACGCATAATTCATTGCTGTTAGCAAAGGAATGTGCTGAATTTAATATGGAGTTCAATGATTTAATAGATGATTGTGCAGAGTTAAATAGTTATGCGATTGAAGTCAGATATCCTTATTTTGAAGAACTTAATAAAACAGACGTATCGCAAGCTATAAAAAGTGCGGGGAATATTAAAAGTTTTGTTTTAGAAAAAATTAAATAGTAGAGGATGAAAAAAACGGTATGGACATTTCCAACCGTTTTTTTATGAATTTATAAAACTTTTCCATACAGTGCGTCGTCTAATAAATGGGAAGGAGGAAATGATGTGGATGAATTAACGGTAGAAGCGTTTGAAATAGAAGATAAGGAACTCCTTATCGATGAAATAATGAACAAATATGGACAAGAAGTCTTACAGCTTGTGTATTCATATGTGAATAATAAAGAAGTCGCTGAGGATTTAACGCAAGATATATTTGTGAAATGTTATAAATCTCTTCATACATACAAAGGGAAGTCGAATGTGAAAACGTGGTTGTGGAGAATTGCCATTAATCATTGTAAGGACTACATAAAAAGTTGGTATAACAAAAAGGTAATCGTGACAGAGGATGAAGCTGTTTATATCGGGATTCAAAATGATAGTGTCGAACAAACTGTTATTCAAAATGCGAAGGACCGTGAATTGGCTTCTGCAGTAATGAATTTACCGATAAAATATCGAGAAGTCATTTATCTATTTTATTATGAAGAACTATCAATTAAAGAGATTGCTATTGTAATAGAAGTGAAAGAAAACACGATAAAAACGAGACTGAAAAAAGCGAAGGAGCTTTTGAAGAAAGGATTGGAGGAATAATCAAATGGAAGATCGATTAAAAGGCCTGCGAAAATCAATGGAGAATACAACGTTTAAACATTTGAGTTTTTCTGATCAACACCGAAAGCGGGTGCGCGAAAAAATCAATGCATCACACGAAAAGGAAGAGGACATCTCGTTAGCGATT
The DNA here is from genome assembly GCF_040838255.1 of Bacillus sp. C30. NCBI lineage: Bacteria > Bacillati > Bacillota > Bacilli > Caryophanales > Bacillaceae > Bacillus > Bacillus sp. C30. Next base: position 12,983 of record NZ_JBFPJH010000048.1, read on the forward strand.
TTACAACTCCTCAGTAATGAAAAAACAGGATACGAATTGTCACAGCTACTACGAGGGAGAGGGATTCGAAAATTCGAAGGAAATGAAGGTTTTTTATATACTATATTACATCATCTAGAACAGAATCGTTTTATCCAATCAAGTTGGGATCATTCAGGAGCTAAATATTATCAATTAAATGATAAAGGAAGAAAGATGCTGCGAAAGGCAGAAAAAGATTCTACGAAGGCACGGTTTATATTAAAAGGATTAGTACAGGAGTGAGATAAAATTGAACAAAAAAGGGGAGCGTTTTTTAAGCGAAGTTACGAATCATATTAAATCAAAAGAAGCAAAGAGCTTTGTAGCAACTGAACTAGAGTTTCACTTAAAACAGGCGAAGAACAAGTGGATAGAAAAAGGTTTAGGTGAGGAAATTGCTGAAAATAAAGCTGTGGAACAAATGGGAAGTCCAATTAAACTAGGGCAGGAACTTAACAAACTTCATAAGCCGAAGGTAGATTGGTTCTTAATTATTTTGTTAGTGGCTGCTATGGGGTTAGGGTTTTTGCCAATAATCGCTCTTGGGCATACGAACGATTTACTAATGAACAAAGTAATTTCTGTTATTCTCGGCATTGCAACAGCTGTTGGGATAATGCTACTTGATTATCGAAAGTTAGAGAGGCTTGGATGGCTGTTTTATACAATCGGAGTACTTATTCTGTTAACGTTAAAATGTTTTCCAAGTGGTTACGTGAATGGGGAAGCGCTCATAAAAATTGGTCCCATCAAAATTGACTGTTTAATGACGATACCATTTTTTTTTCTAGCCTGGGCTTCATTTTTTAATAACAGTAGATTAAAATTTATACATCTTTTCATGCTGTACGTATTTTCTTTATATCTATTTTTAACGACATCAATTCTTTTACCAATTTTCATTTATATTAAGATGGTATTTGTTATGCTTTGGTGGAGTAAGTTAGGAAAGAAAACGGCATGGCTCATTACAATGTTACCAATTTGTTTCTTTATTATTAGGGATTTACTTTCCTGGTCTGCCGTAAAAGAATATCGGATAGCTAGAATTTTAGGATTTTTAAACCCGGAGCATGATCTATGGGATTTACGTTTAAAAGAGGTAATGTCGTCGGCAGGTTGGTTTGGTACATATGGAAATATAAAGTCTATCCCTGCCGCCCATACTGATTTTGTATTCGCGAGTTTGACTTACTATTATGGATATGTGCTTGCGCTAGTTCTTGTCTTGATTCTTTCTCTTTTTGCAGTGAGAATAATGACCATATCGTATAAAATAAATGATGGTTATGGTAAATTGCTACTCGTTGGTGGAGTAATTCTTTTTGTAGTCCATTTCATTTGTAACGTTGGCATGATCTTAGGATTATTACCACGTGTTTCTATATCATTACCCTTTATTAGCTACGGATTGATACCAACTCTGTTTCATGCATTTATAATGGGGATTGTGCTGAGTGTGTATCGGCGTAAAGATATGCCGTTTAGAATGAAAAAAACACCTTGATAAAAATCAAGGTGTTTTCGTTATACATTTAAAACTCTCTGTATCAGCTCCTGTTACAAAAGGACTAACCTCACCAACGCTATAAAGCTGCAACTCATGCATTGCGCGTGTACAAGCAGTGTAGAACAATCTGCGTAGGCTCTCATCGCTGTACACATCTTTAGAAGCGTCGTAAATAATAACAGCATCAAATTCGATACCCTTCGCTAAATAAGCAGGGATAACGACGATGCCTTGCTCGTACTCGGCTGAGTTACTTTTCACAAGTTTAATATTCTCGATATGACTGAGTGCCTCGTATGCAGCGGCACTTTCAGCTGCGGATTTACATATAATTGCGATCGTATTGTGCTGTTGTTTTTGTAGTTCAGCAACTTTAGAAGTGATACGATCATGCAGTTCGCTATAATCAGAAACTTTAGTCACTGTAGGTTTCTCGCCGTCACGTTCAAAGGCGTTAATATTCTTTCCTTCCGGTACGAGATAGCGTGTGAATTCAATAATCGGTTTTGTTGATCGATAGCTACGAGTTAAGTTGATGCCGTTTGTTTCATCTGGTCCGTATAAGCTAGTAAGTGTATTGAAATTAACTGTTTCACTCGCATGGGCAAATATCGCTTGGTTAAAGTCCCCGAGTACAGTCATTTTTGCGGCAGGGAATAAGCGTTTTAAAAACTCGAACTGAAACGGAGAATAATCTTGTGCTTCGTCTACAAGTACGTGTTTAATTGATCTGTTCGTTTGGAAGCCTTCAATTAATTCTTTTAAAAGTAAAAATGGAGTCGCATCCTCGTAATGTAGCTTTCCTTCATCAAGCATGTTCACAGTTAATGAGCAAATTTCGTCCCATTCTTTAGGCTTTTCGCCAGTAACCCATGATGCATCTGTGAAGAGTTGTTTATATATGCCTGTAAAATTGATGAAACGTAGCGTTTGAACGCCTTTACGCAACGGTTTTAATTTTTTGCGGACAATCATACGTCCAAGTACTTTCGTTTCTTTTTCATAATCATTAAAGGAGTTGTCATCAAACTCGCCTTTTTTCTGTAAGTATTTATAAGCTTTTTGATACTCATCTTTACTAAGTAGTTCAATTTCTTCTTCTACCCAAGGCTTTTTCAGTTCTGTTTTTTCAATTGTGTCTATTTGTTTGTTTAGCCAATCCGTTAACTTCTCAATTCGATTATGGAAGCGGAGGGATGAATCAGTATTATAAAATTGCTCTGTAATTTCTTTAGCAGAGGCAATCAGTTTTCCTCTAAATTTCATTCCTCTAAATAGCATGCCTGAAGATTCAAGAGATTGTCTGTACGCTCTAATTATCTCGAAAAATTGAGTCGATGCTTTAAATCGAATGCTCGCATTTCGAGTTTTATAATTTGCGCTATTCGTTTCAGTTAGCATATATTCTAATTGCTCGTAAGGATCCTCAACGTCAAATGACTTACTTAGTCTATGGTTTAAATATTCTTGGAATGTAACTTGCTGCATATTTTCTTCGCCGAGTTCTGGCAATACATTAGATACGTAGCTGTTGAACATGGAGTTAGGGGAGAAGAGAATGATTTGATCTGCTTTTAGCCATTCGCGATATTTATATAGTAAGTAGGCGATTCGCTGCAGGGCAGCTGACGTTTTACCGCTACCAGCAGCTCCTTGAACGATAAGTAGTCGGCCTTCATCGTGACGGATAATTTCATTTTGCTCGCGCTGAATCGTAGCAACGATACTTTGCATATGTTTGTTTGTACCTTTTCCGAGCGCTTGTTGCAAGATTTCATCACCAATTGTAAGGCTCGTATCGAACATAGAATCAATCTCGCCATTTTGAATAATGTATTGTAATTTTTTCTCCACATTACCGTGGATTACGCCTCCTGGTGTACTGTATTCAGCCGGTCCTGGCGGATAATCGTAATAGACACTCGAAATAGGTGCGCGCCAGTCATATATAAGAAAGTTTTCTCCGCTTGCATCAGTAAGTGTAGCTACGCCGATGTAAATTTTCTCTGCACCGGATTCTCCTTCTTCTTTGAAATCAATTCGCCCAAAGTAAGGTGCTTTATGCATGCGTCTTAGTGCAGCAAGTCGATTAAAGGTGTGCTTATGGGTAATTTGTGTGACAGCTAGTGACTGAGCTTGTTGTCTTAAGTTGATAACTGTTTCAAGATAATCATCAAAAGTATCAGTATTCACTTTAACGTCATCCCAAAAGTGTTTACGAATGTTGATTACTTCTGCCCGGCGTCTGCCAGTTTCGTTTTCCAGTTTATCAATTTGCTTCGTAATCGTTTCTATTACGTTATCCAATCGTTTTTGCTCTTGATCAAGTTTTTTGTTCATACGTAAGCACTCCTTTAAAAGTGAAAAATAGAGGTTGACTGAAGATGTGTTTTGGTGTACAATTAAGATACGGATAAATACATTCTTTTGTTTTTTGAGAATGCGTTTCTGTACTAATTTAACATAGTTTTTTAATTTAATCAATGATAATAAGATAAACCTTGGTTCCGCATGTGATGGAATCGAGGTTTTTTATGTTGAATGGAGTAAGAGGGGTACGGAAATGATTCTGGGTATGAGGGGCCACTAGGGGATTTAAAATGGTGTAGAAATTCATTATGTTAAAAATACTAGAACAGATGAATTTGATGATTTTAAATTTAAAAATTAATTTTTTGTTGATAGGAGCTTGTATATGAAGGTACTGTGTATAAAAAATTCAGGAGATACATTTTCAGAGGGTTTATTAAAACAAGGATATAATCGAGACTCGATTATAAATTTAGAAATCCATAAGGAATATGTGGTTTATGGTATTAGTTCATTGAATGGAGAATTAGACTATTTAATCTTAGGTGAAAATGAAAACTTGCCTTCATGGTACCCAGCCGAATTGTTTGAAGTATCTAATCCTTTACAACCTTTAGAATGGTATTTTGCGGATCATAAAAATAGTAAAGCGACAACAATAGAATATATATGGGGTTATAAAGAATTAGCTTTAAATGATAGACATGCTCTTGGTTTAATGGGAAGAGAGAATAAAGATATGGAAATATTTTTAAAGCGTAAAGCTGAAATTGATGAATTTGATGAATTGTAATAGTAAAGGAACTGATTAACTTATAAAAAACGTAGGAATTAAATATGCCTACGTTTTTTTGTACATAACATTTAAATAAACACATATCCACAAATAGCGGGATAAAACTACTACAAAATAAAAAAGCTTGGGGGCTACCCAAGCTTTTTTCACTTCATTATTTCTTTTCGTCTTTTTTAGCGTCAGCTTTTGGTTCTTCGAAAAGATCTTTCAAATCTTTATCGTCAACTTTTACGTCAGCTTTTTTGATTTCTTTCATCATAAGATCGTTCATAAATTGAGCATCTTGTGTTTTTTCTTGAACTACTTCTTTTTTGATGTCAGCTTTTGCTTTATCGAAAGTTGCGTCAGCATGAGTCTCAGTTACTTTAATGATATGGTAACCATGCTGTGTTTTTACTGGTTCACTTACTTCATCTTTTTTCAGCTTACGAGCAGCTTCATCGAATTCTTTTACCATTTTATCTGGTCCGAAGAATCCTAAGTCTCCACCTTTTTCTTTTGAACCTGGATCTTCAGAGTACTTTTTCGCTAACTCTTCGAAAGATTTACCTTGTGCAAGTTCTTCTTTCACTTTTTTTGCAGTCTCTTCATCTTTTACAAGAATATGGCTTGCTTTAATTTCTTGCTTATAGTCCTCAAATTTTGCTTTTAAGTCTTTATCAGTAATTGCTTTTTCAATCGCTTGTTCTTGAGCTAATGAAGCGCGAACGCCATTTTTAACTGTTTCTTCTTTAAGGCCTTGTTGTTTCATTAGTGTATCGAATTGGTCACCGACTTGCTTTTTCATTTCATCGAACTTTTTGTCTACTTCTTTTTCATCGACTTTGTAGTTTTTAATAAGTACTTTTTCCATAACCATGTTATTTAGTACTTGTTTACCAGCTTGTGTCTTCATTTGATTGTAGAACTCTTCTTTAGTGATGTCACCAGCTTTAGATGTAACAATTTTGTCTGATGATGATGATGATGTTCCACATGCTGATAATGCGATTACACTTGTTGCGGCTAAGGCAAGCATAGCTTTCTTCATTCAATAAACACTCCTACTATTATGTATTTTTAATTTATCCCATACGAATGAAGAAACGCCTTATGATAGGTTATTTTCGTTCATAAGAACCTGATTAAGTCTCACTGATGTCTTTGCTTTTTTTATATGTAAAAGCACGCTTAACAGGGCTTACCGAGGCTTTAGGATAAAGTTTAGATGCGTGTCGTTTATTTCATAGTATAAGCAATATGTACAAAATTTAATATATCATATTTCGACGGGTTTTCCTATTGATAAAGAAATTTTAACCAGTTTGTGTCAGATTTTGAAAGGGTACCATATTGGGCGGATGTCGCATATACAGAAAAGAGGAGGGGATGGGGGATGAATTCAAAACTTATTTTATTACTTGTACTGTTTATTTTATTAGTTATAGTAGGTA
>NZ_JBFPJH010000480.1:0-2077 GCF_040838255.1 Bacillus sp. C30
GTACATATAATCGTCTCATTTATTGGATTAATATTAACTACTGTTATGTAATTTTTATATAGATAGCCATCTTTATAATATGTAAATAAAACCTCTTCTTCACCTAAAAATGAACATAGCAGCTTATTTTCAATCATTTCCTTTGCATCTTGCGTTAAGATTGGACGCGGGACTTTCGTTTGCTCCTGTATCATTTCTTTAATACAGACGAACTGCTCTGGCATACTAACAAACGGTTGCCACTTTACCATACCTCTTCCTTTTGGCATATTAGCATTCTTCACGATTTATGTCCTCCTAATAATGTGTTTCTATATCTTGCTGTTGCGACGCTTGTGTAGGAAATCCCACGTAAAATACTGTTCTTACCAAATCGTGTTCGAATTTCGTCCATAACCTTCGTTAATCGCATTTCTTTTTCCCTTTGTATAATGTTATCGAAAAGTGAAATTTGCTCTTCTCCTTCATTTATTAAATTTGTTAATGAAATACTTATCGATCGAATCGGCTCCCCTGTATGCCGCTCGTATAAAAAATATGTACAAACATTATAAATATCCATCGTTAAATTTGTTGCTCTATTTAACGTATGTGCCTTTCTTATTCCCCCGCCATATTCCTTGCTATACCCGACTGAAAAATGTATCGTTTGCGCGTATTTCTTTTCCCTTCTCAACCTATAACAAACTTCTTCTATATGCTCTAATAAAATAACTATGAACTCTTCTATCGAATAATCCCGTAATAATATTTGGCTTTTCGCTATAGATGTTGTCGCTGGAACGTATTTCTCTGCTATTCTGCTAAAATCAATCCCGTTACTATGTAGATGTAATTCTTCCCCTATTACACCGAAAGTTTGCTTTAAATATTTCAAAGGATACTGAGCTAATTCTCCAATTGTATGTATACCTTTTCGATTCAATTTCATTTCAGTTTTATACGATATACCCCAAAATTTACTGAGCGGTCTAATACTCCATAACTTCTCGGGTATATCGTCATACGTCCACTGTTCTATTCCATCTTTATTCTTTTTCGCCTCAACATCCATCGCTACTTTACTCAATAATAAATTCGGACCAATACCAATCGTACTTTCGATCCGTGTACGTTCATATATTTCTCTCTTGAACTTTAATGCGAATTCGCACGGATTACTCGCAAATAAATGAATACTTGCAGTCATATCCATGAAAAACTCATCAATACTATATTGATGAAAATCTTCCGGCGCAACATACTGTAAAGCTAAGCCCGTTATGTAATTTGAACATTTCACATACGTATGCATAATTGGATTCACAATAATAATATCTTGCCGCTTCGGTATTTCGTACAAACGAGCCATCTTCTTTATTCCTAACGCTTTTAATGGCGGTGTTGCTGCCAATACAATTGATCCACTGCGGTTTACATCTCCTACGACAGCCAATTTTGTATAACGTGGATCAAGTCCTTTTTTAATACATGATACGCTCGCATAAAAGCTACGAAGATCTACACAAAGAATAATGCGATTTGGTAAAAGAGAATAATCATACAAGGTTATCACTCCTAACAAAAGAACGTTTGTTCTTATTATATGCAAACAAACGTTCTTTTTAATTGTAGGATAACGTAATAAATATAATAGCCTTTCATTAATCTAATATCTTAAAAAATTACAGTTTATAAGCCTTTTATACACATATCCCGCCCGAATCCCCACTGAACGCAAACAAAAAGACGATTCTCTTGTATTGAAAGAATCGCCTTTTTTATGTGAAATGTTTCCTTAAAGTGTAGGTAATTGATTGAAGTGTTTCTAAATTGTGTCTAAACTTACACTTTTCTTTTTTGATATGGTACTCCCTCATAGACAGAATTACCTTTTTTTAGAGTTAAAAATGAAATTTCCTTTTCAACACTTCTTTCCATTTATTTGGAAACCCATAAGAAAGAACTAGACAAACGGCACCAATAGATAAAAAGACTTTCATATCCTCCAGAGACCTTGAAAAAGTATAGGGACGATTACTATATTGTCCTAATATAAAACTAATCCACGCTGTTAAAATAAATACAGATATTGTAA
>NZ_JBFPJH010000576.1:0-2065 GCF_040838255.1 Bacillus sp. C30
CATAAAGTGAAACTTTAATCAGTGGGGGTTTTGTTCATCCCCCACTGATTATTAGTTGAACCAATCGGGCTTTTACGGGCAGCCCGACCCCAACCTAACTTCTTTGCTTTCGCTGAATTTTGAGGTGGGGGTCTTACTGCCCGTAAAATAGCGGGATAAGTTAAAACCTGAAGTAAATAAATGGATTATACGTCGAATTAATTAAATACATAATCGAAATCATAAATAATGTTAGTAATAATATAGGACGTACAACCTGCATCGTGAATGTATACGTTTTTGGTGCAAGTTCTAATATGTTTTTAACACGTTTCAAAATTGGTGTCGCTGCGATAAAGGCGATGATAAATATGACAATGTATTCATGTATATATAGCATTGTGTTGTCATCGATGAAAGATTGCCTCTCTATGCCAAACATCGCTTTTAAATATTGGAACGAGTATGCGAAATTATCAGCTCGGAAGAAGACCCAACCGATCATAACGATGATTAGTACATATGCATGTTGCAGCGGCTTCCACAGCTTATTTAATATTTTCTCGAATCCAGCTTTTTCAATCGAGATAATAAAGCCGTAATATAATCCCCAGGCGATAAAGGTCCAGCTTGCCCCGTGCCATAAACCGGTTAATCCCCATACGATGAAGAGGTTACGGTAATTTGCTAGTTTGGATACACGGTTTCCGCCGAGCGGAATGTATATATAGTCGCGGAACCAAGAGCCTAGTGTAATATGCCATCTTCTCCAAAATTCTGAAATGGATTTCGAGATGTACGGATAATTGAAGTTTTTCGGGAAATCAAATCCGAACATTTTTCCAAGTCCAATTGCCATATCAGAGTATCCTGAGAAATCGAAATAGATTTGAAGTGTATAGGCGATAATACCAATCCAAGCCGTTCCAGCGCTCATTTCAGATGGTGGTAAGGCAAAGATTTTATCTGCGACAAATCCAACTTGATTGGCGATTAACATTTTTTTCGCTAATCCTAAAACGAAAATTTGGATACCTTCTGTAAATCGTTCAAAAGAATGGATGCGCGTTTTAATTTGATCAGCAACGATATTGTAACGAACGATTGGTCCGGCAATAAGCTGCGGGAAAATTGATATATATAGTGCTAAGTTAAGTGGATTCTTTTGAACATCCCCGTCTTTACGATATATGTCGATGACATAGGACATCGCTTGGAATGTATAAAATGAAATCCCAATTGGTAGTGGAATAGGTTCCACCTGGATAGATAAATGTAAAGCGTTGTTTAAAATGTCTGTGAAAAATGAAATATATTTAAAATAAGAAAGTAATAAAATATTTCCGACCACAGCCATAATTAAAAATGTGACTTTCATATTTTTTCGTTTATCATAATGATGCACGAGTAGGCCGAAGCAGTAGTTTAATATAATAGAAAAGAGCATTAAGAGGACGAATCGAGGTTCTCCCCATGCATAGAAAATTAAACTAAATGCAAGTAATACGAAATTACGTAGCTCGGCACGCACTATAAAATAGAAAAATAATACGAGAGGTAAAAAGATAAATAAGAAAACAGAACTACTAAATACCAAAGGACTCTCCTCACTTTTTTCAAAAATACATTTCGTGCAAAAAACCGACATTTCTATTATATATTCTTTTAAATAAAAGTGCCTTTAATATTTTATCATGTTAATAATTCGATTAAAATGATTATTATATATAATAGAAGAAAAGGGGAGCGGAACCCTTTTGACACTCACTATTTGGATAAGATAAGATGAATAAGGTGTGATTTGTTTGGAAGGGAAGAGATGGTGTGTTATTTAACTCATTTGAGTTTATTTTTTTATTTTTACCGATAGCATTTCTTTTATATTTTCTATTAAATAAATTTGGACATGCTACATTAGCGAAGGCTTGGCTTGTTGCGGCCTCTTTATTTTTCTATAGTTATTGGAATGTGAAATATTTACCGCTTATGTTAGTGTCACTCATTGTGAACTACTTTATCGGAATGAGGCTCGTAAAACATAAGAGTAAACTTCTTTTAACGGTAGGGTTAATATTTAATATAGGAA
>NZ_JBFPJH010000481.1:0-2063 GCF_040838255.1 Bacillus sp. C30
CTCTTGTATATATAAATCCCATGCATCATCAAATATAGACATACTTTCTAGCATTCCACTTAACTCTAAGTATGAACTAATTACATCATAGTCTTCAGATTGCTTCGGAAAACTTAAATCATCATACATCGCCTCTGCTAAATCTGATATTTCATTTTTAAATAAAGCTGCACGGTGCTTCATCATATAATGGTAAAATGTCTTTTTCAAAAATATTCCCTACCTTTCTAACTTGGGTACATTATACAAGGCAAAAAAGAAAAAAACCAGCATAAAAGCTGGTTAAAAGTCGAAATAATTCCTTTTTAATAAACGTGGTCTTCCCATCAACTCTTCGTATGTTAGTTGTTTTGGCAAATCTTTCGTATAAATTAAAAACAACTGATCTTCAATTTCTTTTACAGTATGGTCTGCTTGATAGTCCATTCCACATGAGGAACAAGTAATACATGGTGTCTCTTGGATTTCAATGGCTTTCGTACCATCTGGTAATTCCCAATATACAGTATTCAAGCTTTCTTTCGCTTCTGTACTGTCACACCACATACAATTCATACTACGTCACCCTCATTTTTTTTGTCATCATCTAACTTTGCTATTTGTGCTTGATATTTTTTATCTTTTAATTGATCACGCTTATCACGTTTATCTTTTAAAGAAGCATGCGTTTCATTGACTTCATAATCTTTGCGGCGATTCATACGTTGTAAATCGTCTGGAACAAGATTAAATTTCTTATCACTCATCAATCCTGCAACGCCGATATCAGAACGTTTCTCTTCATAAGTCGGATAAATTTCTTTAAAGTAGCCTTCTGCTCTTCCTGGGATATAGTTTTCTGGTTCTGGATACGTTGTAATAACCCCTTCAAAGTTACGAAGAACAACTTTATCCGCACTTTGTGAAATTAAATAGTTTGGCTGAAGCGCAATTTTTCCGCCTCCACCCGGTGCATCGACAACGAAAGTTGGTACTGCATAACCAGACGTATGTCCACGTAAGCCTTCAATAATTTCAAGACCTTTCGAAACTGGTGCACGGAAATGACCGATACCTTCTGATAAATCACATTGATAAATGTAATATGGACGAACACGAATTTTCACTAAATCATGCATAAGTTTTTTCATAATTGGAACGCTGTCATTAATTCCAGCTAAAATTACAGCTTGGTTTCCAATTGGAACACCTGCATTTGCAAGCATTTCACATGCTAGTTTCGATTCTTCTGTAATCTCAATAGAAGTGTTAAAATGCGTATTTAACCATACTGGATGGTATTTTTTAATTATGTTACACAGGTTTTCTGTAATACGCTGTGGGAATACAACTGGTGCTCTCGTTCCGATACGAATAATCTCGACATGCGGGATTGCTCGTAAATTCTTTAATACATATTCTAAAATTTTATCATTAATTAGAAGTCCATCACCGCCAGAAATTAAAACGTCACGTACTTGTGGTGTTTCACTAATATAAGCAATCGCATCATCTAATTGCTTTTTCGGTACGCCCATTCCAATTTGTCCACTAAAACGACGACGTGTACAGTAACGACAATACATAGAACATTGATTCGTTACTAAAAATAGTACACGGTCTGGATAACGATGAGTTAATCCTGGAACTGGTGAATCTTCATCTTCATGAAGAGGATCTTCTAAATCATATTTTGTTTTATATAACTCTTCCGAAATCGGTACTGATTGCATCCGAATCGGACAGCGTGGGTCATCAGGATTCATTAGCCAAGCATAGTACGGTGTAATGTTTAACGGGATCGTTTTCGTTGAAATTTTAACGCCTTCTTCTTCGTCAGGTGTTAAGTTAATTACTTTCTTTAAATCATCTAAAGTTTTGATCGTATTCGTTAATTGCCAAACCCAATCATTCCATTGTTCTTCTGTAACATCTTTCCATAATTCAATATCCTTCCAGTGACGATTTGGTTTGTATACATCATGTAACATTGCTATTCCCCCTTTTTATACGCTCATCCTTTATATAAGCAATAATTATGCCAACTTCATATTCTTGATAAGTAAATGCGAGAAATACCCTAT
>NZ_JBFPJH010000571.1:0-2050 GCF_040838255.1 Bacillus sp. C30
ACACTAAGAACGGGCTGAAGAGCAACTTGTAAATCTTGCATTGCCTGTTGGAATTTAACTGCTGGGGATGCATCCATTTTCTTTATGGAGTCGTTCAATTGATCTTGATTATTCTTGAAATCAATTGTTTTTTCTTTTGCTCCTAGCAATGTATTAATGATATTTTGTCCCTGGTCTTCATACATCGTACCGAATAGTTGTACCCCTAATTCATTACGTTTCGTTTCATCTTCTACTTGAGACAATGCTAGCGCAATATCAGTCATAGCCGCTGAACCCTCACGACCACCATTTGCTACAGCTTCTCCCCATTTTTGCAATTGTTCAGCTGAAATATTAGTACCTTCTAACGTTTCTTTCATAGCTTTATCGACACCTTGACCGAATTCAGCCGCTTTGATACGACCTTCTTTCAATCCGTCTAATAGGTTATCAATATTCCAAGTGCCTGTTTCAACACCAGCTTCCATAATTGCTTGGACTTCTTCAGCATTGTAGCCAGCTCGTGTTAACTGTCCACCGTATTCAGCAATAATGTCTAATTGTTCTGGTGGAAAACCTATTTTTAAAAGGGAATTTGTCAAACCTAATGCGCCTTCATTAGTTAAACCTAACTCATTCGCAATCTCATTTGTTTCTTGAATTAATTCAGTAAAATCTATACCTTCATAAGCCTGGGCAATAGCTGCCGCTCCTTTAACAACTGCTGCATTTGCTTCATCACTTACACTTTTATTCAAAGCCCATTGCCTACGTACACCCTCTAAAGATGCTTCTGCATCCACACCGTAGGCTGTTACGCCTCTCACAGCTTCTTCTACTGATTTTTTTGATGATTCGGGGACATCAAATGTTATATCAATCTTAGTTTTTAAGCTTGACATATCCATTGCTTTTTCAACTGCACTAGCAATACCGCCACCAGCCGCCAAACCGCCAATAACATTTTCTAATCCAATTTTTAGCCCTTCAAACTTCTTTTCTGTTCTTCCGGCTTCTTGTTGTAAATCTCTTAACTCATTTCGTACTTGCTGTATGGAGTTTCCATCATCCACGGATCGAAGCGCACGTTGTAATTTTTCAATGTCTGCTTCTGTTCCTAATGCTTCTCTTCCGATAAGACCAATCGCTTGTTCTAACTGCTTACTTGTAGCTGTTCCACTTTTAATTGCATTCACAAGACGATTTCCTAATGCTCCGGCAAAATCATCACCGCTTTTTCCTGTAGCATGAAATAAAGTTTCTAATTGTCTTGTTGAATTTGCTACACTTTCTTGTTCAGTTTTCATGTTACCGAGTTTGTTTTTCAAACCATCAAGAGACCCTTGTGTAAATTCAATTTCACGCCTAAAAGCTCGATATTGTTCTTCTGAAATCTTTCCATTTTGAAATTGAGCTTGGACTTGTTGTTCAGCAGCCTTTAATTTATCTAGCTTCTGTGTTGTATTTTCAATTTGTTGTGTAAGTAACTTTTGTTTTTGTGCTAATGCTTCCACATTGCCAGGATTAAACTTTAACAGTCGCTCAACATCTTTAAGTTCTTTAGCTAAATCATTACTATGTTTATTAACATCTTTCAAAGCATTTTGAAGTCCTGTGGTCTCTCCACCAATCTCAATCGTAATCCCTTTCATTCTTCCTGCCATATTTTCACCTCATTCCTTAGAAAGAATCGTAATCTTTTTGATTCGCTTTTCTTACTTTTTCTTTATCTGGATTTTCCATTTCCGCAAATTCAGCAATATAATCAAAGCAATCACCAACGGTCATTTCTTCTAAATCGCCATGTGTTAACTTTGCTTTATAACAAAGAGCAAGGAATGTATCGGTGGTTAAATCATCATCACCGAAGGCTCCTTGCTCTCCATTATTTTTCTTTATTTTTTTTTTGCTCCCATTGTACTTTGAATCATGTCATTAATTTCTGGCATAATATCGTAAATAGGAAACTCGTCAAATCCATCTAGCCATGTAATTGGATCAGGAAGATTAGGATCAGCTGTTTTAGCGTATAGCCAAACCAAATCGTAAATCACTTCGAAGTCAACGT
>NZ_JBFPJH010000482.1:0-2046 GCF_040838255.1 Bacillus sp. C30
GATGTAAATTGTTTTGAAAAAAAAGTTGCACAAGCTGATGTCAATCCAACTGAAGTTGTCAAACATGCTAATGTAATAATAAATCCTAGTAAAATTTGTCCACTTGTTCCAAAAAGATGTTTCACAACATTTGTTAGAATAAGAGCACCATTATTAGAAATGCCTAATTTAGCACTGGTTGCACCGATGTATGCAAGTGATAAATAAATAAATATTAACCCTACAGCCGCTATAATTCCTGATACCATGGTGATTCTTTTGATATGAGTAGGTTCTGTAACATTTTTTGCTCGAATAGCTTGTACAATAACAATACCAAAGACAAATGCACCTATCGCATCCATAGTTAAATATCCTTGGATTATTCCTTCTACAAAAGCGTGGTTTTCATATAAACTATTCGATACATTAAGTGGACCAATTGGACTGATTATAGACTTCACAACAATTATTACAACTATTATGACTAATAGTGGGGTTAAAATTTTCCCGAATAAATCTATCATTTTAGATGGATGTAAGGATAAATATAAAGTAACTCCAAAAAATAATAATGTGTATATACATAACATATACCACTCTGTCTGTCCTATTTCGGATAAAAAAGGATTGATCCCTACTTCAAATGAAACTACGCCCGTACGCGGAATAGCAAAACAAGGTCCAATTGATAAGTAACTAATCATTGGAAATATAAATGAAAAAACAGGGTGGACCCTATCGGATAATTTTTTCAAATTTCCTTCTACACTAGATATAACAATTATTGCTAATACCGGTAAACCAACTCCTGTTACCAAAAAACCACTTATTGCGATCAGAAATTTATCTCCTGCTTGTTGTCCCAATAAGGGAGGAAAAATTAAATTTCCAGCTCCTAAAAATAATGCAAATAACATCGATCCTATGACAATATCTAATTTAAAATTATTTTTCATGATTTAATCGTATATTTAACTAATGATACTTTAATATGATTATGAGTATACATACCCTATACGTTCCTCCTTACAGAATTAACGATACGTGAAAGCACACCCAGGACTTTAGTCCCTCTCTAGACCTGGGATGAAAGCATCGTTTTTGCATAGTAAAACATGGTATACTTTATTCCTAGTCATGCAAAAGACGTAAAAACATTTGAGAACCAACAATCTGTACGGTATGGTCACAGCACCGTAGCCCACGAACCTATATAATCTGTTGTGGGAATGGTGATGGCACACCGCAATCTTGCACGTCAGCAATAACAGAAATGAACATCGCCTTTGGTAGCAAGAATCCCACTGAAGTTGGTCAGCTTGCCCCTTTAGGGGGTAGTGTCAAAGGATAGCGTTCTTGAAATTTTAAAATATCCTCATACACAATCAATCCCGAAAGGTAAAAATATTGTTTGATTCATATTTTTTTAAACCTAACCGGAAGATTAAAGTAGATATATAAGCGATAAAAATACAAAATCCAATTAATGATAATAATTTTGTTAAATCAAATTCTTTAATTAATTCTACTGGAATAAATCCAATAATCCCTGCTGGCATTATTGTGAAAATAATCAATTTTGAAAAACCTTTATATATGGTTTGCGGGTATAATGCAAAGGTTAGTAAAGCATTGTTGACCTGTTGTTGGATAATGTTTGCTTTTCCAATCCAAAAGGCTAAAGTTCCAAAAAGAGTAGTAAACGAGACAAAAATTATAGCCACACAAATTATTGATAGAATCCATAGTCCTATAGAGACAACATTACTAACACCACTTACAGCAAAAATTAAGACTCCAAATATTACATCCCCCACGGCTTTAATTGACATTCTCGAACATAACACATGTAACAATACATTTTTAGGTAAAATCAAATAACTATCTAATTTCCCCATAGAAATAATATTAGCAAGTTGTGTTGAATTTCCACAAACAACCATGCCTATTCCGAAGCCTGTTGTAACTATGGAGAAAAGCAAATACATATCTGACATATTCCACCCATTTATATTATTGAAATT
This sequence comes from Bacillus sp. C30, assembly GCF_040838255.1. Taxonomy (NCBI): domain Bacteria; kingdom Bacillati; phylum Bacillota; class Bacilli; order Caryophanales; family Bacillaceae; genus Bacillus; species Bacillus sp. C30. Next base: position 2,007 of record NZ_JBFPJH010000482.1, read on the forward strand.
ACCAAAAAATAATTTCCAAAATATGATATAAACTAAATTG
>NZ_JBFPJH010000483.1:0-2044 GCF_040838255.1 Bacillus sp. C30
AATATATGACTAAACATTAAACTGAATAAATATAAGTCGCTTTTCGAAATTGAAAAAAGGGTGAATAAGAAATGGAAGCTTATAAAATGCACGATTTTATTAATACGAATGTTGAATCTCATCAAAATGAAACCGTTTTTAATTTACAAATATGTGAAACAAATGAATTTGACGTAAGTTTAACAAAATCTACAACGCTGTCTTTTATCGTTTCAAAAAAGAACATTAAGATCGTCACGAGAAAATGGGTTAATTCAAATCAAGAAAGCATGATTGGCAAAAGCTACATCATTCCAACGAAAGCTTTTCACTATTTCTTACCGATTATTTCTGAAACTGAAGATGAACTAAATATTCGAGTTCAAAGTTTTGGACTACATGGTGAGCTTTTATTAAATGAAAGATTACTTATTGATAAAAACAACAAATGTAATACAAAGATTACTACCTTCTTTGAAACATTAGATGAAAATGTCAATCAAGCATTACGAGGATTACAAATTCATTGTATGTAAGACTACTACAACAAGTAAAAGGAGAATATAATGAAAAAACTATTATTAAGTGCGCTATTATCATTAGGATTTTTAACTCTTCCATTCACTACTGCAGAAGCAGCTACGACGAAAGATCAGCTTATCGTAAACACAAAAATAAATAAAATGGATTATTATCAAGATGGAAAATTCATAAAAAGTTTCACTGTCGCTACTGGAAAAGCAGCAACACCAACACCTAAGGGTACTTTTCAAATCGTAAATAAAATTAAAAACCGTCCTTACTATACAGGAAAAATTAAAGGCGGCGATCCACGTAATCCACTTGGGGACCGCTGGCTCGGATTAAATATGGCAGGAACTTACGGAACAACGTATGCGATTCATGGAACTAACAATAATCAAGCAATCGGGAAAGCAACAACACTTGGTTGTATTCGTATGTTTAACAATGATATTCACTGGTTATTTGAGCGCGTTCAGCAGCAAGCTACTGTCACTGTAAATTAGCCTAAGAACAAGATTTATGTGTAGCCAAGAATTTTATGTCTTGGCTTATTTTATTTATTCATTTACAGTAGCAAAACAACTGTATTTACATATATAATAAAAATAGATTGCATTCAACATCATCGTAACATTGATAAACATGGATATTAAAATTATACAGTTATAATATTTTATAAATTTTACAATACATACTATAATAGAACTACTGTAATTCTGAACTATTCAGTGACACTAAACAATCCCCCTTGCTACTTTCATTACTATTTTATAGCGGGGGCTTATTATATGTATAAACAATCTGAGTCATCCGAAAAATGATGAATTCGAATATTGCAGTAAAAAGCGTTATTTAGGAGGTGTTACTATGACGCATATACTGGTGATTGAAGACAACCCAGATATACAAGAACTTATTCGTGAATTTCTAATGGCACAAAACTTTACTGTTGATGTAGTTGGTGCTGGAACAGAAGGCATTCTTCTTTTCCAAAAAAATTCATACGATCTTGTCCTCCTCGATGTAATGTTACCAGATATAGATGGCTATAGTATTTGTAAAATTATGCGAGGACAATCTGATGTACCAATCATTATGTTAACAGGCTTACATAATGAAGAAAGTGAAATTAAAGGATTTGAGTTAGGTATTGATGACTATATTACAAAACCGTTCCATTACACCGTATTTATAAAACGTGTAGAAGCTGTATTAAGAAGGGCAGCAACAAAGGAAGCAGAAGCTGCAACTATACTACAATTCCATGAATTGATGTTAAATTCTACAGCATATGCCGCTTATGTTCATGGTAATCAAATTGAATTGACTACAAAAGAATTTGAAATTATATATACTTTACTGCAAAATCGGGGAAAAGTATTATCAAGAAGTGATTTGTTGAATAAGGTATGGGGCTATGAACATTATGGTGATGTGAGGGTTATAGATACACATATTAAAAACTTACGAAAAAAATTAGAAATTCCTTATATTAAAACGGTGAAAGGCATTGGCTACAAAATCGAGTCGTAGCAAAGAC
>NZ_JBFPJH010000484.1:0-2042 GCF_040838255.1 Bacillus sp. C30
TTCCAGATGTAATAAAACAATGACCCCGACGATTACCATTAATATATATCATATTGTTTACTTGGTCAGATCCTCCAGACAAAGCACCTAGCCACCTTCGTTTTATATGTTTCAATTCTATAGCATATTTTAACATGAAAAATTTTAGAAACATAGAAAAAACTTCAAAAACTATTTACAATTTCATGTGTTTTATTACATACTGATTACAAGAAAAAACGCCTGCTTATGAGCAGGCGTTTTTAAAGGATTTCATCTGGGTTTTGAGGGTGATGATTTCCCTCTTTCTTTTCATCTGTTTGGAACATCGATTGAATTTTATCAATTGTTTGTGGAGCTAATTCAATTATTTTTTCTGCTAAATGTGTCGCATTTTGTAGATGCAGAATATTTACTCCATCTTTATTCACTACAAGAAATGCTACTGGTGTAATAGAAACACCACCCGCGCTACCGCCACCAAATGCAGGGGTACCGTTCGCTCTTTGTCCATCATTCGTTTGGAAATCAGAACCTCCTGCTCCAAAACCGAACGCTACTTTAGAAACCGTTAACACTACACCACCGTCAGCCGTTTGAACAGGCTCTCCAACAATCGTATTTACATCGACCATTTCTTTTAAATTTTCCATTGCCGCTTTCATTAACCCTTGAATTGGATGATCCACCGTTCATAACCTCCTTTGTCATATCTTTCCTAGTTTTTCCGAAAGTTGGTGAACTAAACATAAAATTTTACATTGATTTCAAAAAACTTAAGTTGTAATATTTAGAAAAATAAAAAAGAGGTCGATTTTTTATGATGAGAAAATTAACAAAGAAAGATCATGAACAAGTATTCGCTTACCTAAAAGAAGAAGCAGCCCTTAACTTGTTTATTATTGGGGATTTAGAAGCTTTCGGTTATGAAACAGACTTTCAAGAATTATGGGGCGTATATAAAGAGAATGGAACATTAAAATCCATTTTACTTCGCTTTCACGATACATTTATACCGTATAGTAAAGAAGAGTTTGTGGTTACTGACTATGAGGCACTTCTTTCCGCATATAAGCCGCTTAAACTCTCTGGCAAGTCAACTATTGTAGAAAGATTTGAAACTGCTCCAAGTGTACAACTAGGCGCCAAAAATGAAATGTATTTTTGCGAATGTCTAAATGACAGCAACTTACCTAGCACACCAATTCATGAAACAATTAAACTTGCCTCACTCGATGATATAGAACGAATTATGAAATTACGAAGTGACATCGCTGAATTCCCGACTGCTAATGAATCAGAAAAAATGTTAAGGCAAGCTATCGAAACAAATACAGGACGTACATATTATATTGAAAAAGACGGCGCAATCATCGCATCCTCCTCCACTTCCGCTGAAAATTCATTATCCGCTATGGTAGTTGGTGTATGTACACACCCGAATTACCGCGGAAATGGATATGCTTCGCTTATATTGCAAAAAATGATTCAAGACTTTACGAAAGAAGGACGAACACTTTGTTTGTTTTATAACAATCCAGCAGCTGGACGTATTTATAAACGACTAGGGTTTAAAGATATTGGAATGTGGACGATGTACCGATAATAAGGGCTACTCTATATACAGAAATAGTTGTCACTTAGCAATAAAAGCAAATTACAAAAAAATTTCACACCGTTATTATGAAGATGAAGAAACTACTTGCGGAGCCATGACTCTAACTAAAAAATGTTATGTATTCAAACTAAATTTGGATAGATAAACGTCCCCAATTGTTACATATAGTCTAGCAATTGGGGCTGCATTTTTATGCTCTAATTCTCTCCAATACAACTAGAAATAATTATTAAACATTCACCACACTAATCTCTCTAAATATTCCATCATGATACAATTAGAAGTAATTGCATCACCTAAAACCTCCTCAACTTTCGGTCTTTCATTCACTTACTTAATCATTTATTATTTTCATATTTCTTTTTATAATTTACATACTCTTTCGTAGCTTCTTGATTATTATCTTTTTCACTACTAAAATACACATATATTTGCTGACTATGTG
>NZ_JBFPJH010000485.1:0-2042 GCF_040838255.1 Bacillus sp. C30
GAAGAGCATAAAATATATGGTTTGCTTGGAAGAAACGGAGCGGGGAAAACAACTTTATTAAACATACTCGCAGGTCAGATTATTTCAAGTAGTGGAAGCGTATCTGTATTTGGTGAAAATGTATTTGAAAATAGTAAAGCGATGCGAAATATTTGTTTCGTTAGAGTGAAAGAAGAAGCTCATCTAAGTTATAAAGTAAAAGAAATCTTTAAGATGTGTAGCATGTTTTATAAGAATTGGGATGGAAAGTATGCTAAAGAACTTGCAGATAAATTTCAGCTTAATATGACAGAGAAATACCATAAGCTATCACATGGCATGCAAACCGTCGTAGGAATTATTCAAGGATTAGCAAGTAGGGCACCAATTACAATTTTTGATGAACCAACTACTGGTTTAGACGCAGCACATCGCGAGTTATTTTATAGTTTACTATTAGAAGATTACGGTGAGTATCCTCGAACAATTATATTATCAACACATTTAGTAGAAGAAGTAACCCATGTTATTGAAGATGTAATTATCATAAAAGAAGGAAGACTAGTTGTTCAATCATCGGTGGAAGATTTATTACAGCAGGGGCATATAATTTCAGGAAAAAAAGATAAAGTAGATGCGTTTTCGATTAATAAAAAAGTTATAAATCGAGAAGTTTATGGAAATAAGGGCATTGCTGTTATATGGGAAGAATTTACTAATGAGGATTATTACTCTCTTGAAAAAGAAGGATTAGCAGTTGATGAAATTACATTACAAAAACTATTTATTCACATAACTGGTGGTGAAGTGAAATGACGATGTTAATGAAGCAGTTGAAGTTACATATAAATTTTCATTATAAGGCAATTTTAATATTTTGGATCGCAGCTTTATTAATAAAAGGGGCTATGAATGCTGTTAATTTATATGGAATGAAAATTGGTTATTTACCTGAATTTATCAATAATCCTTCTATAGCAATTATGATGTTTATAATAGGGAGTACTTTCATCATACAAGATGATTTATTTCGTTTAGCCATTTCATTTGGTGTGACAAGGATACAATATTTTATCGGAGCGATTTGTTATATTGTACTGCAATCCGGACTATTTTCATTACTTCAAGTAATGTTTTTACAAGATATAAAATATAATATGGGAATGCTAGTTTTGGAGAACTATTAGCACAACAGTTTATTTTACAATTTTTATTTTATGTTACGACAGCATGTTTCTTTCAAGTAGTAGTTGTTTTTAAACAACGATTTAAGTGGATCGGTTTTATGATTGGTGGAACACTTTTTTTAACAACAAACAGTGTGCTTTATGGTGAGGTAGGAATAAAAGGTTTATTATTTACAAGCGATCTATCTTTAATAGATATTCCCTATTTTACTGTGATTTCAATTGGATTAACCATTCTATATATCATAACTAGTAGTATATTTATTCGTAAAGTTTCATTTGAGCAAACGGTTTAAAATATTGTTAGATTATTATAGAAAGAGGGAAGACAATGGGAGATACTTCTTCACTAATAACCGTCTTTTTATGCGTGGCACTGCTAATTTTTTGGCGACGATATCGTTCTATGTATAAGCCGATAAAGGGAACGGGAAAACGTATTTTGTGGCCATTACTATTTTTAACACCGGGTATTTTATTGTTTTTTGGTCCAGTACATCCAGCTATATTACAAGTGACTATAGCAGCATCCATTGGGGTGATTTTCGCAATCCCACTTATATTTCTAACAAACTATGAACGAAGAGAAGACGGAAACATTTATACGAAAAAAAGTGCTGCCTTTTTAATTACTTTTATCGGAATTGTTATTTTAAGATATGGTTCAAGACAATATATTGTTGACTTAGATCAGCAAACAATAGGTTTATTATTTTACGTAGTTGCAGTATCGTATATTATTCCGTGGAGAATTGCTTGTTATATAAAATTTAGGAAAGTTTGGCGCGGGAATAGTAATCATGTGATATAAAAATAAAAACTTCTCAAATGAGAAGTTTTTATTTTTATATGCAAGTGGTGCTTTTTACTATTTTT